>JAFGMY010000103.1 GCA_016927325.1 Actinomycetota bacterium
AGAATCCTAAATCAGGAAGCCGAAAAGACATTGGCCTCGGCCAATGTCTCAAACTGAGGTGTATGCGGAAACGGGTCAAGTCCATAATTATTGGGTTCGAATCCCTCCAGGGTGAGTTGATGAGTGGCGGAGGGAGAGGGATTCGAACCCCCGGAGCCTTGCGGCTCAATGGTTTTCAAGACCACCGCAATCGTCCACTCTGCCATCCCTCCGTGTGATATTGTAATATAAGTAGGACGCCCTTGCTCGGTGTAACTTCTACGGGCACTCATATTTCCAGGGAGGTCGGCATGGAAAGCGTATATGAAGAGCTCCGGCAGCATCTCGACAAGCAACCTATCGGCGCGCCTGAATCCCCTGAAATCATAGAAATCCTTTCCACCCTCTTTACCTCTGATGAAGCCAGGTTGGCGGCATCGATGCCGTTCAGGCCCAAGGACCCGGAAGAGATCGCCGAGAAAGCGGGGATTCCGGTTGATGAGGCCAAAACGCACCTGGAATCCATGGCGGACAAAGGCCTGGTTTTCGCGAGAGAAAAAGACGGCAAGTGGGGCTATGCCCTCTTCTCGATAATGCCCGGCATCTTCGAGTTCCCATATATGAAGGGCAAGACCAGGGAACTGAAAAAGCTCGATCCCCTCTGGCACCGCTACCTGGAAAAACTCGGCTACGAGCGCGGCGGCGAAGGCGTGACCTTCAGCCGCATCGTTCCCATCCAGGAAGAGATCGAGGACAATCCCGGTATCCTGACCTACGACAAAGTCTACGACCTGATCGAGAAGGCGGAAGTCGTCGGCATAGGAAACTGCGCCTGCCGCACGCTCGAGGGCAACTGCAACAATCCCCTCGAGGCATGCATGTTTTTCGACGACACCTGCAAGTATCTGGTCGAACGCGGTTTCGGCAGGTACATAACCAAGGAAGAGATGAAGAAGAAGCTCCAGGAGTTCGACGAACTCGGCCTCGTTCATACAGTAAACGACTCACAGGACAACCTGCAGTTCGTCTGCAACTGCTGCCCCTGCTGCTGCGGCTTTCTAAGACCCCTGGTCAAGTCCGACAAACCCACATGGCTCGCCGAGTCCGGTTATCAACCTGAGATTAACGAAGATGAGTGTAACGGTTGCGGCATCTGCGAAGACAGGTGCCCCTCAAGCGCGATGGAGGTAGTGGACGAGTTGGCCGAAGCGGACCTCGATCTCTGCATCGGCTGCGGGCTATGCGCTACCGGTTGTCCCAATGACGCCATTGAACTGATCAGGCGTGAGGAGCCTCCGGTGCCGATCCCTACGATGAGGGAAATGGGCGCGAAAATCCTGATGGCCAGGGGCAAGCTCGAAGATTTTCTAAAGGCTAACGAGTAACGCGCAACTCCAACCCACACCATTAGGGTCCTGGCGCCCTGCCTCAAATGGGGTTGGCGGGTTTCTCAATGACCGTCATGCCGTGCATGTACGGCTGAAGAGCGGGGGGGACGACGACTCTGCCGTCGTCGAGCTGGTAGTTCTCCAGCAGGGCGGCGACTGTCCTGCCTATCGCGACGCCGGATCCATTCAGTGTATGTACGAACCTGGGTTTTCCTCCATCTGACGGCTTGAAGCGTATGTTCGCCCGCCTCGCCTGAAAATCGGTGAAGCATGAACATGACGATATCTCCTTGTACTCGCCCGCACCTGCCATCCAGACCTCCAGGTCGTAGCATTTGGCCGCGGAAAAACCAAGGTCCCCGGTGCAGAGAGCAACAACCCGAAAATGAAGCCCCAGCCTGCTCAAGACCTCCTCGGCGTCCGCGGTAAGCGACTCCAGCTCATCAAAGGATGTGTCGGGGTGAACGAACTTCACCATCTCAACCTTGTTGAACTGGTGCTGGCGGATTATTCCCCGCACGTCCTTGCCATACGAACCGGCTTCACGGCGGAAGCACGGTGTGTAAGCGGTGTACTTCACCGGAAGCTCGGCTTCCTTCAAAACCTCGTCCCTGAAAATGTTGGTGACCGGCACCTCGGCGGTCGGAATCAGCAGAAGGTCGTCGTTGCGGCACCAGAACATGTCCTCGCTGAACTTCGGCAACTGGCCTGTGCCCTCAAAAGAAGCCGGGCTCGCCAGGATCGGCGGGAACACCTCTGTATACCCGTGTTCCGTGGTGTGCATATCCAGCATGTAGTTGATAAGGGCACGCTCCATCAGTGCGCCGGCGCCCTTGAGAAGAGTAAACCTGGCTTTGGCTATCTTTGCCCCTCTCTCGAAATCGAGCACGTCCAACTCTTCGCCGAGATCCCAGTGGGCTTTAGGCTTGAAGGTAAAGTTCGGAGCTTCCCCGGATAGCCTGATCTCGATATTGGCCTCCTCGTCAAGGCCTGTCGGGACCGACCCGTCCGGCACGTTAGGTATCTCCAGCATCAGCGTTCTGATATCTACTTCGACATCACGCACACGCGAGTCAATGGACTTTATCTTTTCGGAGATCTCCTTCATCCTGCCGACGATCCCGGACGCGTCGCCGCCTTCTTTCTTCAGAGCGGCGATCTCTTCGCTTGCTTTGTTGCGCTGATGCTTGAGTTCCTCGACTTCAACAAGCATTTCACGTCTTCGTACGTCAGACTCCAGGACCCTGTCAACAACTCCTGTGTCTTTCCCACCCCTGTCCAGAATGTCTTTTTTTACCAGTTCCGGGTTATCTCTAATCAACTTGATATCCAGCACCTGCACGCTCCCTTGTGTTTAAATACCGGCATAAGCATTGATATCTCATTTGTTAATTATAAGCGCCGGAACTCAAAACAGCCCGCGCTCTTGAAAATTAGTTCGATACTTTTAACGGACAGCCTCTAGACAATGTTTCGCTCAATCAGTGTCCGGTAACTCAACCGGCCGGCCGGAGAACGAAGCCCTGTAAAGAGAATTGAGTAAAGAAAATTGCGCACCAATCAGGTAATGATCGTAGCAGGATAAGAACCCAGCAGTTTGAGCTCCCTCAGTTCCTCTTTCAGAATAATCAGGGATGCGGCCAGTTTTTCATCTTCGATATGGCCTTCAACATCTATGAAGAAGAAATACTCACCCAGGGCTTTGCGGGTCGGCCTGGACTCTATCTTGGTTAGGTTTATGTCCCGCGAGGCGAACTCCCTCAGAATTTCCAGGAGGCTCCCCGGTCGGTTCTTTTTGATGAAACAAACCATCGACGTCTTGTCCTCGCCGGTACGTTTGGCCAGACGCTTTCCAACCAGCACAAACCTTGTCTTGTTATCGGGAAAGTCCTCTATATCCCTCTCCGCTATTGTCAACCCGTAAATATCAGCCGCGAGATCCGTGGCAATCGCCGCCAACGGCTCTTTCGCCTCCGAGATAATAATAGCGGCCTCAGCGGTGCTGTTCGCGGCGACTATGTCGGCGCCCGGAAACCTGTCGGCGAGAAACCTGCGGCACTGTGCCGTCGCGTGGGGATGAGAATAGATCCGCGAAACTTCACTCTCCGGTACACCACTGGGTAAAACGAGGTTCAATCTGATAGGTAAAACGACTTCCCTTTCGATCAGCAGTTCCGTCTCTGAAGCAAGGGTGTCTATTGTGACGTTCACCGAGCCCTCGATAGAGTTCTCAATCGGAACCATGCCGTTATCGATATCACCATCGTTGACCGCAAGCAACACCTCCCGAACGGTGCTGTAAGAGACTGTCTCGTCATAATCGGAAAAGACGGATTTGTTCAAAGCTTCCTGGGTAAAAGTGCCTTGCGGACCAAGGTAACCAATCCTGGGCATCTTATCTTCTTTCCGTATCTCTGCCTCTCAACCGATCGGCAGGTGAATCGAGTCTTCCGGGGCGCGCCTTATTTCTTGCCGAAGCGGGGCCCCGCGGGGTGTTTCCGCGGGGGGCGCTCTCGCCGGCACCATTCAAATCTTTTTCTTCTCTCGGGGACCGCTGGTTCCTTGTCCGTGAACCGCGCTGGGCGGTGCGCTGGCCCGCGGCCTGTTCCCGGGTTCTGGGCGCACCGGCTCCTCTTTCCTGATCAGCCTTCTCTTCCCTCAGGTAATCCGAAACGTCCTTATCGTGGAACAGCCTCAGGTTTTCAATTCTTTCCCTGTGATCCCTGTCGAGCGCCTCTTCGGGCAGCGCGCCGAGCTCTTTATTTTGCGAAGCGAGGCGAATAGCTTCTCTTTCCTCCGGTGACAGTTCGTACTTTGAGGAGCGCTCAACTACAGGCTTGGCGTAGGTCCTTGACTCGCTTCGTCCATAGATCGAGCTGATAACAACACCGTTTCCCCTGTCGTCGAGGAGTGCAACCGCGAAGCTCATAAGTCCGCCAAGGTCGCGAAAAGCGTCGAATCTCACCATGCCGACGTTTCTGAGCGCCCCTGCGAGCCTCTTGACTATCCAGTCGTTCTTATCGGTCAGGGTGTTTACTTCCCTGGTCATGCGCTCGACCTGCACCATTGAATCATTGACCAGTTCTATGATGTTGTGCCCTTCGGTATCCCTCGCAAGCAGTTCCGATTCCGACTCGAGGGTCCTGATGCGAAGGTAGAGATATACCGACAGCGCAATATTTACCACCAGAGCGCCCAGCAATACGATTATAAAAATAGTCACATTATTCTGAATCATAGATCGACATCCTTGGTAATATCATCGTCTCACATCCTGTTCGGTGATGCGAGTGTCCCGATTATACAATAGGGAACTATCCATTTCACCGTTTAATTCCACGCATATCCCGCGATTTGCCCTTTGTTGTGTTTAATTCCCGGTTCGACGCTTAAGAACAGTTGAATGTTTTCCGATGTGCATTATAAGGAAATCCGGGTGAACTGTTTGTTATAATCAATTCGGAGGTACCGACATTATGGACGCGACTCTCGAAGAAAAGTACGGCATATTAAAAAAGAGCCTGGAAGACATGGGCAGCGTACTCATCGCTTTTTCCGGAGGAGTGGACAGCACGTTGCTTCTGGCCGTGGCCAGGGAGGCCCTGGGCGATAACGTTATCGCCGCCACTATAAATTCACCGCTCCACCCTGAGGAAACCCTGGAGAAAGCCTCTTCGATCGCGGCCAGGCTTAAGGCGGAGCACCTGATAATCGAGAACGACGAACTCAAAGACGACAGGTTTGCCGCCAACCCTCCCGAGAGATGCTACATATGCAAACACGCAAGATACACGAAGCTCATCGAGATAGCCAACCGTGAGGGAATGATGGAAATCGCCGAAGGCTCCCACCTTGACGACACCAACGACTATCGGCCTGGAATGGAGGCGGTCTCCGAGCTTGACATAAAGAGCCCCCTCCTCGAGGTGGGAATGATGAAATACGAGATCAGGGCATTGTCCAGGGAACTCGGTCTGATTTACTGGAACGACCCGCCGAGCACCTGCCTTGCCACAAGAATTCCTTACGGCGAGAAAGTTACCCGGGAAAAGTTGAAAATCATCGAGCGAGGTGAGGATTACCTCAAAAGCCTCAAACTCAGCCGGGTGCGCTTGCGGTATGTGGAAGACCGCGTCGCCAGAATCGAGGTTGACCCAGGTTCAATATCCACTCTTACCTCCGACGGGATAAGAGAAAGGGTCCTGGAGAAGATGAAGGAACTGGGTTTCATATTTGTTACCGCAGACCTCGCGGGTTACCGGTCAGGTGCTCTGAACGAAGCCCTTCCCGAGGACCTAAGGTAAAGCCATTCCTGGGAGATTTCGATGAGTTACGAAGAAACCCTCAAAGACCTGCTTGGAAAAGTCGAGTCGGGCGAGCTTTCCACGAGTGCCGCGTTTAATGAGATCAAGTCCCTTCCTTTTTCCGACCTTGGTTTCGCGAAAGTGGACCATCACCGTGAACTCCGCCAGGGTTTCGCCGAGGTGGTGTTCTGCCAGGGTAAAACGCCGAACCATATAAGCTCGATAACCCGGGTTCTCCTCGAAGAGAACAAGGGGAACATTCTCCTCACCAGGGCAACCGAAGAAGTTTTCAACAGTATCTACGAGATTGACAACAGGGCCGAATTCAATTCCCGGGCGGGTACGATAACAATAGTCCGGGACACGGTCCCGCCCTACGGTCTCGTCGCGGTAATATCCGCTGGAACCGCCGACATGCCTGTAGCGGAAGAGGCAAGAACCACGGCGATAGCGATGGGAAGCAGGGTGGAGCATGTATACGACGCCGGCGTGGCCGGCGCGCACAGACTGTTTCAGCACAGGGAACTGATTGAACGCTCAAGCGCGATTGTAGTTGTAGCCGGCATGGAAGGCGCGCTGGCAAGCCTTGTCGGTGGGATAGCGCCGTGCCCGGTTATAGCGGTTCCAACCAGCATCGGCTATGGGGCAAGCTTCGGCGGGCTCGCCGCTTTGCTGGCGATGCTGAACTCCTGCGCGGCGGGGGTATCGGTTGTAAACATCGACAACGGTTTCGGCGGAGGGTATCTGGCGGGAATGATCAACAGGATGCTTCATGGAAAGGACGCTCGAGTATGAAGCTTGCTTATTTCGACTGCTTCAGCGGCATAAGCGGTGATATGGTCCTTGGAGCGCTGATCGATCTGGGGCTGGATGAAAACGAACTCAACATAGCTCTGTCGTCGATAGACCTCGAGGAGTTCCGGCTTGACACAAGGACGGTTTCCAGTTTTGGCCTGAGGGCGACGAAGGTCGATGTAGTAGTCACCGAAAGCACGATAGTGAGGACCTTTAACAACATTCGCGACCTCATCGAAAACAGCGATCTCCCCGGTGTTGTCAAGTCGAAGAGTCTCGAAATATTTATGCGTATCGCGCGAGCCGAGGCGGTGGTCCACAACAAGCCTGTCGATCAGGTCCATTTCCATGAAGTCGGAGCGGTTGACTCCATAATCGACATTGCAGGTGCCGCTTTTGGGATGCATTATCTGGAGATCGACGAAGTGTTCTCCTCGCCGTTGCCGATGGGTCATGGGATGATAAAGAGCCAGCATGGCTCCATTCCCGTTCCCGCTCCAGCCGTACTTGAAATACTCGAAGACGTTCCGACCTATGGGAGAGGTGTGCCGACGGAAATCGTGACTCCCACGGGTGCGGCGATAATAAAGTCCTTTGCCGCGGGCTTCGGGCCGTCTCCACCTATGATACTGAAAAGAACCGGTTACGGCGGCGGCACCAAGGAGCTGGGGTTTCCAAACATGCTGAGGGTCATACTTGGGGAATCCATTGATCTTCCGGCCTCCGGCGAAGAACTTGCCTACCAGGTGTCAACCAACATCGACGACATGAACCCGGAGTTTTATGAGTACGTCATGAAAAAACTTTTCGAGAAAGGCGCTCATGATGTCTGGTTGACGCCGATTCATATGAAAAAGACAAGGCCCGGCACTGTCGTAACCGTCCTCTGCGCTCCCAGGGATGTCTCAAAGATCAAGGATATCCTGCTGCAGGAAACCAGCACCTTCGGACTGAGGACATCCATGGTCACAAAAAAAGCGGTTGAAAGGGAGATAATAGGGGTGGACACCAGGTGGGGACCCGTAGGCGTCAAGGTGGGAAGGGTCAGCAACCAGATCACCAATGTCTCTCCGGAATTCGCCGACTGCGCCCGCATTGCGGAAGAAGAGGATGTCCCGATCAAAGAAGTCTTCAAGGAGGCGCAACTGCTGGCCCAGGAGATCCTGAACAAAGAACCTGGAAACACTAAATAAACGTTTTCCTCCATTGAGGTCCGGGAAAGGCAGATAGCTGATGATCAACGTAAACGGGCAGGGCATGGGTGCCCCGCAAATGCGTTAGAAACTGTCAGGAAGCTTATTCCCTGGCTCGCACGATAAACTTTAGCTCCATCGAGTTGTTATCTGTTTTCACTTCCTTGTCAACCGGTCCGGCAACGACTTTCAGTATGTTGACCTTGTCGTTTCCAACCTGAGGCTTCAAGTCCTCAAAAATCAGAGTGGAGCTTTCATTGGGTTTCAATCTTATGATCTTCTGTGTTTCCTTTTGCTGCGCGCCCTCCGGATCAAAATCCAGCGTGGCAACCACTGGTATGTCCTCCTCCGTCTGGTTGCCCTGATTCTGCACTGTCACCTTGACCGTGAAAGATCCTTCGTCCTCCAGTATCGCAAGGCCGGACTGGGTGCTGTCGATCCTTGCCGGCGTCGTAACTATCCCGGTTACAGCGACCCCATGAAGCTCATCACCTGTTTGTTCGCCCGCTATGGCCTTCATGTACGCGGAAACCTGGGACAAGAGTGCGTCGTCAGCCTTTGGAACAAAAGTTGAATCAGCCACGCTGTCAAACCCGAGGTTTGCCGCATCCAGCTTCTTCTTCAGCTGTTCCCTGTAACGATTCATAGCTCCGTCACTCACGACAAGCTCCATCATGGAGTCGGACAGCTCCTGGGGTGTCTGCTCGGTGCTCTTGTCGTCCTGAACATCCAGAATCGATTTCTTGAACGCCTTTACTCCGTCCACCCGCAAGTCAAGGCTCATCTCCAGAACGGGATGTATGTCCTCGGCTTTCGGGGGAACTTCCATCTTTGCCGCGTCTTTGGCGATAGACTCCGAGTCCGCGATCACCTGGGAAAGCTTCGTGGACGTATCGTCCCTCGACAAGTCGGCGATGCCCGTTCTTACCCCGTCAAACTGGGCCCCCGCCGTAGCCGACCTCGATATGATCTTGTTGGCATTTACGGCGTACTGTCTTAACTTGTCGTTTTCTTCAGCCTCTTTGTTTCCTCCGCAGCCCCGCCCGAATATCCAGCAAAAAACCAGGGCGATGATAATTCCACCGATGATCAGAAGGGGCAGAGGGCTTCTTTTCCTCGCCCTTGCCGGACCCGTAGGAGTGCCCCTTCGCACTTTCGAAGGTCTTCTTCCACGGCCTGCGGAGTATCTGGGCTGTTTCGGCCGAGACGATCTGGCCACCATTTATCTACCTCAAAATTAACTGTTGTATTTCACGGTCTGGTGGGCGAGGAGGGATTCGAACCCTCAAGCTCTTGCGAGCACAGGACCCTGAACCCTGCGTGTCTGCCAGTTCCACCACTCGCCC
>JAFGMY010000104.1 GCA_016927325.1 Actinomycetota bacterium
CTGGATTTCCCCGGAAGGTGGGCGTTCACGTACCGGAAAGCTCCGTCCTTTTAAGAAGGGCGGAATAATTATGGCAATCCAGTCAGCAGCAACCATCATCCCTGTGGGCATTCAGGGTACCGAAAAGGCCCTCAAGCCCGACACCTTTGACTTCTGCCTCGATCAGGACGTTGTTGTAAACATGGGGACCCCGATAGAGGCCTCACGCTATACTCTGGAGCAGAAAGACGACCTTCTCGAGGAAGTCAGGGCGGTAGTAGCGAAGCTGACCGGCGAAGAATAAGGCCGCCTGTTCCCTACAGATACTTCTCTCTTAACTCCCCGGCCATCCGGTTTACCGTAGCGAATGCTCGTTCCACCGTCAGCTCCTTGTCCGGATTCACCAGGCAACAGGTGGCGGGCGAAATCATGCTGCGGTTTATCATCAGTTCCCGGTCTACGCCGCTTGACCAGAGCGTCTTCCATGCGTCTTCGAGGCGCCCGGTCAACGAGGGGATGTCTTCGGCGGCAAAGTTTTCGAAACCAGTCGGCACAATACCCCAGACCAGAGCGCCGCCCCGTTCGAGAAACTTGCCGATCGCGGTAGCATAATTGGCAAATATTTCGCCGTTGGTAAAGACATCAAGCGAGAGCACGTCCAGATCGAGGTTCAGCATGAATTCCCAGTCCGGGTTGCCGCACAGGTGAACGCCCCGCGGGTGATCCACTTCGGCGAAGAACCTGTCAAGGTCGTCCTTTGCCTGCCGGTCGCCGTAACCGGACATTGCAGAGAAAACGAACTGCAGTCCCGGTTCGTCGACGAACATGAACGCGTTCTCGTTGTGCTCTTTCAGCCGGGCGAGCTGGACGTTGATCCGTCTTGCCATGAAATCGATCATAAACGGACGGACAGTGTCGTCGAATATTATGGGGCGGCCGTCCTGGTCCTGAACATTCAGACCGAAACTTATCGGCCCCTCCAACTGCCCCCGGATTGCCGGCCTGTCCGCCAGATCAAGTTCAAGGAAACGGTGGTAAACAGCCGAGTATTCTTCACTTACATCAAACAAATCCGGGTCGTCAAACCGGGCAAGCACCTCTTCCAGTTCCATGACGAACTTGTCGAAAGAGAACTTCAGTGTACGCTCGTCCCAATCCACGACAATTCCGGGGAAATGCTCAGCCGCCTGCACATACATATCCTCGTGATAGTCGAAGTTGGGCAACTGGGGCCAGAATGGGACGTCGAGTGTAAGCGCCGTTTCCAGTGCCCGCTCCACATCGGTGTGCGGCATGACCGCCATAGCTGTAGTTAATAGATTTCCGGGAATACCGCTTGCCACAAATACCTCAACATTATTTCGATATTTAAACTGTAAGAAATTCTACCAGTTATCGAACGTCAGTATACCGGGCACAGTCTTATCAACCGGACACGCCCCTGAATTTTGAGATCAGTCTCGAATGTTATAGAATAATAAATTCCAGGTTAATTATTTGTTATTACTGGCGGAAATCAGGCGCTCTGGGTTACAAATCATGGATTTCAGGTGGTCCTTATGAAAAACAACATTGATCCAATCGAAGGCATTTCATTTAAACCGGGAAAAGTAGTCGATACTGCCGGCGGACCGGTGCGGGGCAAATATGAAGACGGAATACACATTTACCTTGGGATACCGTTCGCGGCTCCTCCCGTCGGCGAACTGAGGTGGAAACCGCCCCAGCCGGCTTCGCCATGGACGGGAACCCGTCACTGCGTCGCTTTCGGTCCGAGCTGCCCGCAGCAGCGGTCGAAGTTCTTGAAAATCGGAGAAAAGAGCGAAGACTGCCTTTATCTGAACGTCTGGACACCCAACCCCGACCCGGCCGCCGGGATGCCGGTTATGTTCTGGCTCCAGGGCGGCAATTTCCAGACCGGTTCGGCCGCTGTAAAGCTTTATGAAGGAAAAAACATGGCCACGCGAGGGGCGGTAATGGTAACAATCAACTACCGTGTCGGCCCCCTGGGCTTTCTTGCCCATCCGGACCTTTCCAAAGAATCTCCCGACGGGGTCTCGGGCAACTACGGTCTGCTTGATCAGGTCGCGGCACTGGAGTGGGTAAGGGACAATATTGAAGGTTTCGGCGGTGACCCATCACGTGTCACCATATTCGGCTTTTCATCCGGGGCAAACTGTGTCTGCAACCTCATGGTAATGGACAAAGCCGATGGACTGTACTCCCGTGCCATAATTGAAAGCGGGCCGTTGTGGAGCCACATAGGTGTACCCGGGCTTCCCTCAATCTGCCTTGAACGTGAAAAGGGCGAAGAGATCGGGAAGAAGTTCCAGCACTCGCTCGGTTTCGACGGCGCGAAAAACATTATCGGGAAGATGCGGGAGATCGACCCGGAGACCCTGCTCGAGGTGGCGGGAACCGACGGAGTATTCGTGAAAGACGGCCTTGAGTTCTGCCCGGTGGCTGACGGTCACACAATGCGGGCGCACCCGATGGCACTCTTCCACCAGCGCAAACAGGCCGATGTGCCGCTTATAATAGGATCGAACCGGCACGAAGCGAACCTGTTTCTGCACGACGCCAAGTTCTCAAAATTGCAGTACGAGATGATGGTCAGGATGGTCACGGGGTCTCACGCCGATGACGTTTTTAAGCTGTTCCCGTTCGAGAACGATGAACAGGCCGGGGAAAACTTCGGCAAAATAATGGCCATCGGCGAGTTCGCCACACCGGCCCGGTTCGTAGCCAGGTGCATGGAACATAAATCATCCGACCAGTTCCTTTACCAGTTCACCGGCCACATGGCGGGGCACCCGTTTAAAGCGTGCCACGGCGCCGAAGTCGCTTACGTACTGGGGAACCTGAACCCTGCCAAATGCGATGAAACGGACTTCGAGCTTTCGAGAATTATCATGGGCTACTGGCTCAACTTCGCGAGAACCGGCAATCCCAACGGAGAAGGTCTTCCCGAGTGGCCCGTATATGACTCCGAAAAAGACCCCTACATGATTCTCGGCAAGCCTGTGTCAACCAGACAGGGTGTGTGGAGAGAACTCTGCGACATTGCCGAGAGAATCTACGCTCCGATCTACCTGGAAAAGTAGTCCGGGTCTTTGAGGCGAATATCACCTCAATTCAATCACATAAATTGTTGGTTAATATTCAACCCCCTTCCGCCGATTTCGGATTGAAAGTTGATCGAGCAGAAGTTATCATTGGAACCGCTTGGTTTAGTTCCTGCGTAAAGGTCAGAAAACAAAACATGTCAGGAGTCTGATGCAAAATGGCAAGGATCAGCAAGATTCCCTTCCGAGACACCAACCACGGTACTTTTGAGGAGGAGTGGGGGTACCACAAGAAAATATCCGAATGGTGGTACTCCACCGGGTACTTCACTGATGAGAACGATAAGATGTATTCCTTTCAGTTCACCATAGTGAGAGCCCATGTCGCAGGGCTGGATCCATTCATTATTATGATGGCCCTGACCGATTTCGAATCAGGGGAGCACTACTACTTCCAGAAAGCCCAGGCTACCGCCAGAAGTGTGTTTATCGACGACAAGACCGCTCAATACGGTAACGTAATCAAGGTAGTAAAAGGGACAACCGGCATGACCTTTACAGGGCGGCATAAAGATTTCTCGCTTGACCTGGAACTTGACTATGGCAAGGGCGCCTTCTGGAACTGCGACAACGGCGTTCTCAAAATGGGAACCGCCGACACCGATGAGACGACCTTTTATTACTCCTATACCAATATGCCGACCACCGGCACGATGACACTCAAGGGAACAGAACACAAGGTAAAGGGTAAATCGTGGTTTGATAAGCAGGGGGGGCCCTTCAAGCTGCTGAAGCCCCGGACCCACTGGGAGTGGTTCTCGCTTCGTTTCTTCGATGACGAGGAAATGATGCTGTTCAGTTTTCCCCAGGGCGATTACCGTGACGGAACATTCATCCCCAGAGACGGCGAAGCAAGGCGGCTGAACGAATACACTATTAAACCGCTGGAATTTATCGACGTGGAAGGCATCAAGTTCTCTTCGGGATGGGATATTACGGTACCCGGACTAAAAGAGGAACACTACACGATCAAGCCGATAATTAACGGCCAGATGAACATAGGATACTTCGAGCTTCTTGCCGAAGTGCTGAACGACTCGAATGAGCGTGCAGGCTTCTGTTTCGTGGAACTGCTGCCCGGACCCTACAATGAAAAATTCGCGATACAGCTTTTCAAGAGCACCGGTTGAAGACCGATATGCGCCCCGGGAAAACCCGGCGCGCGCAATGTGGGCGGGGCTTGAAGTTCTCCGGCATCGCCACCGAAGCCGACATGGTTTAAATCGGTGGAAGGCGCATTTCTGGTAAACTAAGGGGCGGCAATACAGGGACCTTGCGAGGGAGAGCAGCTTGTGGCCCTTAATCACTCCGCTTATCCGGTATCCGGGATAGAACCCGCGGATTCCGATGCTGTACCCGCAGCTGAGGAAGAGTGGATCGACGTAGCACGCCGGCTTGATATTCCAGTTGTCGGAGAGCCTCCCGGCAGGGACCTGGGAGTCGACGCCCTCAGGGGCCTTGCGATACTGCTGGTGGTCCTGGGGCACGCGATAAGCAACGCCGTGAATATGAACACGGTCTCCGGCTACAACCCCTTCTATTATGTCAACTCCTTCATCTATACATTCCATATGCCCCTTTTCTTCATGGTAAGCGGTTATGTAATATTCGGCAGGCGGATAAGGGTCGGCGAACGGTCCATAAAGCTTCTCGTTCCGTTCCTGGCCTGGATCCCGGTCTACTGGTTCGTGAACAGATACTTCCGCCACTTCCCCTGGCCGGTCCTGTTCTGGCCTACGCTGAAAAGAACAATCGTGGAACCCGGAGACGGCCTCTGGTTCCTTGAAGTACTCTTCCTGTGCACACTACTGCTGATACCGGTCGTTCAACTCGAGAAGTGGCGAAGCTGGGCGGCAGAACTCTCGCTGGTGCTGATCTTCGTGGGTGTAAACCTGATACCATATCAGAAGTTTGGACTGCATAGCGTAAAATACTTCTTCTTTTTTGTTGCGGCCGGTTACCTGACATCTAAATACCGGATGAAAATTAACAAGATCGGAAAGAAGTGGACCAGTGTATTAGTACTTGGATGTTCCACTCTCTTCCTGGTTTCTTTTACCGTGCTCTACTACTGTGGAAAGATAAACCCGTTCGTGTTTCCGATTTCTCTTCCGGACCTCTTCAGGGACCCTTCGGCCTACATCATCCGGTACTCTACGGCCTTGCTGGGAGTCGTCTTTTCAATAGGAGTTGTCGTCGCATTTCGGAAAATCCAGGCGGGTACCGCTCTTTGCTGGCTGGGACTGGTGACCATGGACATCTATGTCGCCCATTTAATCATGCTCCAGGTCACAGCCGGTTCCGGTTGGCCAAAGGTACTGATCTCCTGCGTAACCGGTGTCGTTTTACCGCTCGCTCTATCGTTCCTGGTTCTTCGACGCTCCCGGGTTACAGCCATGCTGTTCCTCGGAATTGAACCCGGGAAAATAAACGTACCGTTCCGTAGTAAGCCGGCAGACACCGGCAAATAACGATACACGTCTTCACTTCAAACAAAAAAGGGTCAGGTCCAGTCATGATGAGCACCACCTTATCACCCTGGACCTGACCCCGATAATCAAAACCTGAAAACTTCAGGTGAGCGCTTCTTTTATCTCTTCCAGTTCGTCGATGTCGTCGATTGACCTGCCTCCTCCACCACTGCCCATACCCATTGTCATGCTGGATATACCCATTCCGTCCATTACGCCATCCGGATCGAGAAGGTACGCCACTTTGGCGATCAACGCGCTGTAGACAGCCAGGTCTTCTCCCTGCGGCTGCGGTGAATAGAGTATCGGTACATGGTGTTTCAAACCCTCCATAACTCCCCTGATCATTCCCGACATGGACTGCTCTTTTTCCTCCCAGAGCTCCGTATGGTAAGGGGACTCGACGTGCCCGAAATGGCCGTGCTCATCAAGGCTCGCGTACACGTTATCGAAGTAATCGTCCGAAATCTGCTCCCTGGCGATAAGCTCTTTCTTTATCTCCTCGTTTATCGGCTGGTTAATCTTCCACAGGTTGTCTATGGTTTCATAGCTCATCGGTGGGAAGCACATCCACGAGCCGGTCGGCATGAACGCGGCCTTGAATATGTAACAACCCCTGATCGCCGTCTGGAAAACGAGCTGGTGGGCATCATGTCCCAGATCGGTGGTATCGATCAGGATTCCACCGGTATCGTCGACTATCTTCTCAACAGTCTTCAACCTGCACTCAAGCTCCTCCGAGCAGCTTGCCGCGAATGAGAAGGTCCAGGCGCCTTTCGGGAAAGTGTTCCGGTAAATACCGCTTTCCACCATGCTCAGGTACTCTTCATTTGTTGTTGAAGCCGCTTCCTCGTATGCGCCGGGGCCCAGTCTGGCACAGTAGTCGGTCAGCTCATTTTCACTTATACGGTACAGGGCGTCGCATTCACTGTCGTAGTCGGGCCAGAAGGCGGTCCTCAACTCGTAGTTTGGAAGAGGTGTTACGTCGAAGAACGGAGGGCTGCCGCCGCAATCGAATGGCGGCATATACCAGGGGTAACATTTCATCCCGCACCTGGTATACACTCCCTGCGAGCCGGCGTTTCCTATAGCACCTCTCATCATTCCGCGGAGGCTCGGCCCCGGACCGTCGCCGCAGAACCATCCCGCGTTCGGTGTCCCCGGGGAACCCAGGTACAGGACTTCTTCTCCGTTCGGCAGGCACAGCTCCACCCCAAGGCAGTTGCGCTCGCTGTTCGACATCGACTGAGAAGTCCCCCCGCTTCCCTGCATGCTGGTGGCGCTTGCCAGATTGGAGGCGTTAGGCCCGGCGCCGTTCACGTGACTGTTGAGCCCGAGCTTCATGATCTCCACCTGCTGCTCTCCCGCAGTGCAGTACGGTTCAACAACGGCATAACCGTCACGTACATTTATCTCCAGGTCGTCCATTCTTCTCAAGTCCATTATTACCACGCGGCTTGAATTAGCCAGCGCGCTCATTATCCATGCCGACGAATGGGGCTTCGCCCTCATACCGTATTTCTTGCAGATCCGCAGGACGGCCCTCACCTCATCGGTGTTTGACGGCAATGTCACCGCGATCGGTGATGCCCACCATACACCGGTCAAGGCTCCACCCATGCTGTTCATAAACGAGTAGACCTGCAGTACACCGGGGTCCGCCGACGCATTCATGTCGCCAAGAGTTTCCTTGAGTTCCTTTAAAGCTTCCCCGGGTATCTGTCTCATCAAATTTGCCATAATACAGTTCCTCCCGTTAATCCATCCGCCGATGGAAAGATCGGTTGCCTCCAACTTAAACTACAAGCGAACTTAAAACCCCCCTCAGACGCCGTACACCTGCAGTGTTTCTTCCGCGGACTGCTCGATAGCCGTCTGCATCTGCATGTAGAATCCCTTGGTCATCATGCCCATCATCGGGATCATCATTTCCATCATATTGCCGGTTCCCGGTATACTCTTCATCCAGCCCTGAATCACGTCGGAGCCGTAAACCTTCACCAGCGTTTCCCCGGACATATACATCATGCCTTCAATCCCCTGCAGCATCAGTGGGATAATATCGAGATCCACCCAGACACCCGGAATACGCGCCGCTTTTACCTCGTCGAAAGTTGAAGGCACCAGCTCGAAGAACTTCGGGGGCATACCTGTCCTGGCAATGAAGTAGCCGATATCCTCAACTTTGACAAAGATCTGTTTGCCCATCATCACCGGAAGCATCGACATCATTTGCGGCATCATCTGACCCATCATATCGCCGCCCACGCTCATCATGAGCGGCATCATCTTCCCCATCGTCGTGCTCATCAGCTTCCCCAGCACCTCCGTGAAGGAAACTTCCCCCTTTTTTGCCATTTCTATGAGCTTCTGGACACGTACGATTATCTCGTCCGGCAGCCGGGGCATATCACCCAAACTCATAACTTTGACCTCCTTGCTTTATGAACACCCTTAAAACACTTTTTCTTTTTCCTGATCAATCATTGAGTTTTTGACAGCCGTACCCGCCGTTTCGCTTTTCAGAACAGGTTTATTTTTCAGAATATAATCGACGCAGACGATTCCGCTGTGAACACACATTTCGGTCGCGATTCCGGAGATGTTTCTGCCTGCCTCTCCCCCTACAAAATAGAGTCCCGGCACCGGCGATACGCTTGAAGGCCTCTTCTCACCGACCTGTCCGATGCACTGGGCGATCCCAATAGCCGGGGCCTTTTTTTCTCCAAACGCGATATACGTTTCGGGAGTCAGAAAATCGTACCAGATCATATGCTCCTTGAAGCCGGGGAATGCGTGATCGACCGATTCTATGGCAAGCGGCTCCATCTTCTTATAGTCTTCCCTGGAGTCATAATTCAGGGCGCCGATAGCAATTATCAACTGCTTTCCTTCAGGTACAAGGCTGGGGTCCATGTTTGAAGGGGAGCTGAACATGATCGGAGGAGGCACGTCCGGGATCTCGCGGTCGTCCCAGAGCTTATGATAGTACTCTTCCAGCCCGCCGACCGGTATACTGAAACCGAATTCGACATCGGTTATCTTCTTGTCAAGCGCGGCCCGCAGGGTAAACGGGGCTACACCTATTACAAGATCCCTGACGGTTTTCGCATATTCGGCGTCAAACTTATCCTCGCCGACCATGTCCGAAACGGTTTCCTTGATCCCGGCGTTGCTGACGATTACCGGCGCGTTTATTATCTCGCCGTTATCAAGCTCCACCCCGACAGCTTTCCCGCCCTCAACAATCACTTTCTTGACATTTACACCGGTGCGTACCTCACCGCCATGTTCTATTATTCCCTCACACAACGCTTTTGGTATTGAAATCAGGCCTCCCTTCGGATACCCCACTGCAACCTTCGGCAGTTCTCCAGGTTGCAGATACTGGTCGGGAACCATGGTGCGCATGAACTCACTGACGGCGGTCATCCATGATGGCGTTCCGTAACCGGCGAACTGGGTAAGCTCGAGGATGTCCCGGAACTTATCCCATTTGATAATCTGGTCCATGAAATCCTTAAAGGAGACCTCATCGAACTGCGCGATCACTTCCCATATCTTCCGCAGCACCACCGGCACCATCCTGGCTATCACGCGCTTTGCCAGCGGTGTCATCATGCGCATTACGGCCTGCGCCATTCTCATCGCCACCGATGTCATCATGCCTTTTATTCCTGCCTGCCTGCCGGCGGACAGCCGCGGCTTCATCATCTGCTGGAGCTTTGCAACACCTTTGAGGTTGATTTCGACGGTGCTGTCTTTGTTTGTGACTGTTATCTTATCCTGAGTTACGCGCAGCGCCGTATCGGAGTGGACGATCAACTGCTCGGTTATATGGTGCCACTCAACGGCGTTTTCCTTGCCGACCCTCCGGAGCGCCTCGGTGAACGATCCGTATTCAGCGAGCATTATACCGTGGCTCCCGATATCAAGCTTGAACCCTTCCCTCTCCTGGCTGGAACACCTTCCGCCGATTGTATCCATCCGCTCGAGGATCAATACTTTTTTGCCACCGCCGGCCAACGTGGCTCCTGCCGCACAACCACCTAACCCTGCGCCAATAACTATCGCGTCATAATCCATTACTCAAACCCCCTGTTGCTCTACCACCTAATGGACAAGATCGTCTATCCGCCACGGCCTCACAAAGGAAGCCGTTGAAACATCACATCGTCTCTGAACATATTTGAAGGTTATTAACGCAAAACAGCATTTAAGTTACAGTGTCCTTGATTAAAGAGTTGCCGGGCAATCAACAATCGGAACCGAACCGGAATCATGAGCATCTATGCAGACCCTTCTTCCACGATCTATCAGCCGAAAGATGTTGAACCGGTAGTAATTATAAAGGATTGCAGCCCTGTCTTGAATCGTATATTCCAGGTTTTAATAAAACTTTTTTCGGTGCGGTTACTGCTCAAGTAATAGTTAATGGATTGTTTATATGTTGATATTAGCTTTCTATGCTCCGGCAATCAGCAGGACACTGTTCAAACGTGACCCGGATAACTGAAATCTGTTATTATTCCGGTCGAAGCAGGGTGATTAAGGGTGATTAAAGATTAGAAAAGCACCCCGATTACAACAGCCAACACGATAAGGACAGGAAAAGATTGGCTTCAATGAAGAGAACAAAGCTTGCCGACAGGGTGATGCCCGGGTACTCCCGAAACGAAGAACTGTCCCATATGATATCGCATATCGTGGGAGCGGCACTTGGCCTTGTAGCCCTGATATGGTGCCTGATACTGGCGGACGGACCTGTCGAAATCGCCACCTCGGTAATCTATGGGACCACAATGATTCTTCTGTACACAGCCTCCAGCATATACCACGGTCTAACGCACCCTATGGCGAAGAGGGTCTTCCAGATCCTCGATCACTGCGCGATTTACCTGTATATCGCCGGCTGTTATACAATCATCGCGCTTTGCGCGGTAAGGTCCGAGAACGCAGCGATGGCGTGGGCGCTTTTCGGCATCGAGTGGGGAACGGCGGCGGTTGCCGTGACGCTTACGGCGATTGATATAAAGATGTTCAGGCATTTTTCGCTTACGTGTTATTTGGTTATGGGCTGGGCCGTTCTTTTCGCCGTCAAACCCACTTTTGAAGCGCTTGGCGCGACCGGTTTCGCACTGCTCCTTACAGGGGGTTTGTTATACACTATCGGCGCGATCTTTTACGGCGCGGGCAAGAAGTTGCCGTACGCTCATCTTGTTTTTCATATATTCACCCTGCTGGGCAGCTTCTTTCAGTTCCTGTGCATTGCCTTTTATGTCCTGTGACCAATTCAAATGCCGGTCAACTAAACCTCACCTGGAAAATAAGGGCATTTCTCGAGATGACACTCTGAGTTCAGCTTGTAATCTATGCACCTGCCGCCAACACGGCTTACCGGCAGTTCGTAACCCAGGTCGCTGAGTACACGGCCGGCCAGGTTAAGCGTGGTATAGGTGCTCAGGGTGCAGCACCGGGGGCCGCCCAGCCTGGCTATTCTCCCAAACGCCTCTTTTGCAGCATCGAGACACTTTGACCTCTCTGTTTCGTGAAAAGGCGTCGAACCCTGGATGATGCTCAGCGCTATGCCAAGGCCTGCGCCGGCGCCGCAGATGCCGAGGAAACCACATCCGCCGGCCGGAACCATGAGTCCCCTCTTGAGCGCTTCCCCGATGTCTTCGTCGGTGAACTCGTACCCGTTGTTTCTCAGTGAGGCAATCAATATTCCAGCTACCAGGCCGTGGTGCCAGGGGCCGTGAAACGGCAGGCTTTCAGAAGCGACCCACTTCTTTCTAAGCTCGTATATTACCTCCTCGTAAAAAACCACGGGATCTCTCTCTTTTATGCCCGGTACTATCTCAAAGATAACCGGCATGAACGTACTGTAGTCTTCCGCGGATAGATCATCGAACCTCAGGGCTGTTTCCATCCACCTGTCATACCCTTTTATCTTTCTGCATTCCTCGAATTGAGAGTGATCCATTGCTTAAGCCCCCCTATCTTCACCTGCAGGCTCTTCCGGATTTTCGCCGGGTATCCGTACAGTTCTGTAAAAAAGCCCGCCAGCAACATCTTCAGTTATTATCAGTTTGTCCGCCAGCATCCTTGAGAGAATCTTTATCACTTCAGCCTCATTTATCTTTAACGCTTCCGCAATCTGGCTGAAAGTGCAAGGCCTTCTATTCAAGAGTGCCATCAATCCGGCCTCATCGATTGACCCTCCGGAAACCGGCAGTGCCTCTTTGCTGGCAATCTCAATTAAAACGGGTGCATCAGGCTGCAGCATTAGCATTATTTCTTTTATTCTTTCAATGTCGACAGCATGGGCAAACGGCTCGGCGGGTGGCCTCATGACCGTATTCAGTTGGACCTCGTCAGGTTTAATAATATCTATGAGCTTTCCAATATCTTCAATGTTCCCATCGTCGGAATTAAGTCCTTCGATAAGCATTACTTCCAGCCAGAGTAAACCACTGTATTTTTCTCTGAAACGTACCATGTTATCTACAACATCTTTAAGCATCAGCTCCGGTAACGGCCTGTTTATCTTTTGAAAAACCTCTTGGTTGCCGGCGTCCAGGGATGGTAATACAAGGTCCGCCATTAGACACGCCTTTGAAACAGAGGGGTCAGACAGGCGGGAGCCGTTTGTCAAAACTGCTACGGGCACTTCCGTAATATCCTTTATACCCGAGATTACTTTTTGAAGTTCGCTGTTAAGCGTCGGCTCTCCAGACCCGGCAATCGTAATGTAATCCGTGTTTACTCCCTGATCAAGCCTTGCTTTTATCTCACCGACAACAGTGTCAGCTAAGATATATGGAGCCATTCGGTTAGTCAGGGTTTTCGTTCTGCCGAGCTGACAGTAGATACAATCGTAGTTGCATATCTTCAGCGGCACAAGGTCAATCCCGAGTGAAGCACCCAGCCTGCGCGACGCCACCGGGCCGTACACATGTATCCTGGCTTCTTTCATTTATCGTTCCCCGCCCCGCTCAATTCGGATTTTTACTTAAGACAAAAAGACGTTAGTAATGCCAGGTTTCACAGCTCGGACTGGCATAGTCGGCAACGGATCCATAACAAGATTATCAGCCGGATTTCCTTCGCATTTCAACCATCACGCAGATATCGTGCAGGACTTTAATCCCGTGGTCTTCGCAAAATGATATAGCTTCCGGCGACTCCGCTCCCGGCTGCATCCAGGCCTTGTCGACCCCGATCGCCGGCATCTCTTTTACCAGTTCCAGTGTAACGGCGGGGGGGCATACAAAATCGATAACGTCCGGCTTCTCGGGAAGCGATGCGAAATCGGGGTAACAGGCATCTCCCTCGATATCGGCACAACGTGGGTTAACAGGGTAAACGGAATAACCGCCGCGTTTTAAATCCTGGTAAACCCTGTATCCGTATTTCTCCGTGTTATTGGAAACCCCGACAACCGCGAAGACCCTGCTTTCAAGAAACTGATCTACTAACCCCTGCTCAGACATGCTTTCGTCCATGACATTCTTTCCTTTGCTTCAAAGCGACTCTCGGTGAAACGCATTATGCTTATAGTAATGTTATCAGATTCATTTGCCGTATTTCCCTCGGTAGTTATCGATAACCATCTGAAGCGTAGTAGCCGCCGGAAGAGCGCGGTGTTCGTTTTCAGCGGGAAGACCATCCAGTGCAATCAGAATATGATCCCGGTTTATTGTCATTGCATCATCGAGAACTTCGTTTCCAGCCATCTCAATGACAATGCTTCCAGCAGCAATTGAACTCCCGCAACCATCTATTCAAATTTTTGCGTCGGTTATCGCATCCCTTTAGATTCCGTGATAACCGGGCGGAGTATTACGAAAATCTTATCCGCATCAAGGAAACGTTCTTCCTGGGGCTTTGTGAGCCATCTTCTCAATGTTCCGCATGCAAATATTGAACATCCCTTGAAAAATAAATCATTCATTTCAGATCATCATTTGAGCAAGTATTGTTGTCACATTTGAAGAGGCTTATCCGTTACTTCTTTTCGCAATGGCCACCCTTTTCTGTTCTATTCGACTTTCGCCGTAATGAACTCCATCAAAATGCCAGTGGCAATTACACTTAAGAACGAAATATGCCTCCCCTGAAACCACAACTCCGACCCCTTCCCCTTCTGCTTAACAGGAACCTTCGTCTAGGCATATCCGAAGAGACGCTTTGAACATTTCGCCCTGCTCCGGAGAAGCCGCGGTTCACATAATCCATAAACCCCGGGGTATCGGAACCCGAACAGTAACCCGCACCTCTGCCGGTCAATGGACCCATGCCGGAAGGTCCTGTTCTGTCTCCACCTGGCATAATGATTACCTCCTGTTTATAAAATCCTTTAAACAAACAGTCTGCTAAAAGATCTTGGCCACCAATGGCCGGTGTGATTAAACACCAATTGAGTCCTTGACTTCACTGATCAACTTCTGAAATTCGGAAAGAAACATTTTTGAGGGATCCACTTCAAAAGTTTTAACACATTGCTCAATCAAGTATTCAAGAAAGTCAAATACCGGTTTCTCCATGACAGACACCTCCTAAAATGTTAGGCAATCCTAACATTTCTATTATAGTCCTGATCGGAAAACATGTAAATGGGAATTTTCCGTTTGACTCTTACTGAATCTCCTTTCTATACACCGTGACCCTCGCCAGGCACTATTCCTGCATACTGTTAATTACAATAGTCACCAAGTTTTTCTACCGCTATCCCGGCATACAAAAGAGAGTGATAATAGGTGTAAAGGTGCAGTTCAGCCATCCGGTTGCCACCAGCAGGGAACTTGCGGACCTCCCGCCTGATTCAATAATCTCCACCGGCCTCTGCTTCGAGGGTTATGACGCCTTGAACATTCCGTATATGAAATCTTTTCATTTCATTGCCAGAAAAAGTATCGATGAGTCGGCGTCTCGCTTTATTTCGGTGATTTCACAACCGACTACGCCTACACAAGTTCAATGAACAGCCTTCTGATGGCCCACATGTTCCAGCGGTTCTCCATCGGACCCGGCACCCTGAAGAAGTTCGAAGAGCTCCTTTTTGGAAACGAAGGTTTTGAGTTCAAGGAGTGGCTGCACTTCACCTCCCCGGTGCCCTCGGCGACTCGCGATAACCCGAAGCTCTTTGCCGGCAACAAGATGCTCAGCGGTTCACTTGCCGGGTGCATCGAACCGTTCATGTTCTTCGGTCTCCACAGCGCCTTTTTTGTCTGAAAAGATCGCGGCGATTGCAGTCAGCGACAAGGAGGCCGCTTTCAACGAGTTCTTGAAATGTAACCGGCTGTTCAAGCACGTCCGCTTTGTAAAAAACGCGACAAAAAACATCCGGTACCCCATGCTTAAGTTCGCGCTTAACCACAGCAAGGAAGACAGCCTCTCGGGGGCGGTGGGAAACCTGGCCGCAACAATGCACGGTTACGCCAACTACAAGAAGTGTGCCTGATCCTCCTTGAGACCTGCATTGAAAAACCAGGTCTTGCGATTCATAAAAATCGCAAGACCTTTCATCCAGGCTGATACAGTTGGAAACCTATAGTCAAGAGTCGTCGGTTGAGCTTTTATCAACAAGTTTTTGGAGGCTCTCAAGCATCGCGGCGAAAGCTCTCTTAAGGCCCTCGAACTCCTCGCCTGCCTGTATGGGAATATCAATGTCGAGTTCGCCTTTCATAACCCGTTCAGCTATAACCTCGAGCTCATCAACCGGCTCGGTAATCCTGGTCCTCAACAGGTACCCGAGGACGAACATGATTAATACCACCGCAAGAAGTCCGCTGGCCGACAACACTATGCCCATGGAAACCAGCAAATTATTTCTCTCGCCGTTAAAGAAGCTTTCGATCTCGGCCAGTTCCTCCTCCATCGGCTTTATTGTGTATACCCAGTAAGTCACAGGCACCCCGGCTTCGATGTGATGATCATTGTTTACTATCAGGTGCTTACCGGAAAGACCGAGGTAGGAAGGCCCGTCATCGACAAGCATATACGTAGTGCCTTCATCAATCCTTGCCTTGTATGCACTGCTTTCCTCCGCGGTAAGGTCATGCAGTTCTATAAGTCCGTCGGGCAGTTCCTGGAACATAAGCTCATCTTCCGATCCCATGACAATGGTTGGTACGTCAAAGATCCCCGGGGTTGGAGCCATGGCCTGGAAGTTCATAATCATACCGGCGATGCCCTGCTCGGGGAAAAGCCTTATAGTCTCATTAATCTTTTCAATCATAGGATCAATATTCTTCGTCCTGTAGCTTTTTACCAACTCTCCGGATTGCTTGGGATCACTTAATTGCGGAAAGATATCATAGAAATAACGCTGTACCATATTCCCCAGATATACATAGTTCCCCGCGAGCGTCTCTGCCGTTGATCTTACAAATCTCTGCTTGGTCTTTTCAGCAAGCCTTGTTTGTGAACCATTGAACATTATCATCATTACTGCAGCCTGGATAATAAATATCAGAACCACCATTACAGCGACCTTAAAGAATATGGAACTCCTGCCCCCACGCCGCTTTCTCTTCGCCCGGACAGTATCTTTTTCCGCTGAAGGTGTTACCCGCCCGGCGGTATCGGCAGATTTACCGCTACCAGTCGCCATATCAAGAACATCTCTCAAGCTTATGAGCATGTTGTTAAATACCGTCTTCAAACCCTCGAACTCTTCACCCTCTCTGATCGGCACCTCTACTTCGAGATCGCCCTCCATTGCCTGCTCCGCGGCAGCTTCCAGTTCATTAATCGGACGCGATATGTTCTTCTGAATCAGGTGACTCAAAACAACAAGCATCAAGAGAACGAGAACAACCGACATTCCGATTATCAGAAGTATCAGCGCGGTATTAATCTTGCCGTTCTCTTCACTGTAAAATTTGTCAACTGCGGCAAGCTCATCATGCATTGAAGAGAAGTTGAAAAACCAGAGGTCACTGCCCGCCGGATCGGGCGAGTAAACATAAGCAGTAACCAGGTATTCACCCTCGAGCCCAATGCCGGGAACCCCGTCTTTAAAAAACTCATAAGAGTTCTGATCGTCAACCCTCACACGGCCGGTTCCATTACCAGACTTGCCCATGGTCGCCAGGTCTCTCAGTTCGGATGGCAGTTCCTGATATATTGTTTCAGGATCGCTCGACATCACAATCATCGACCCGTAACCGGCGCCGGACTCCGGTGGGAATGCGTACAAAGCCATTCTGCTGTTAAAGAAGTTATCATCTACCATCTGTTCAAGTAGTCCGTTGATTCCCGTCTGCATCGGCGTCAAAGTGTTCTGGTCAAAGCCGATCGCCAAGTCATTAGTCATCGTTTGAAGTGAAATTCCGGGATTTTCCACCATGACAATCTGGGCTGCAATATTCGTACAGTATCGGTTAGTCGAGCAGAACAATCTTGCCTTATGTTCGACAAGTTTGTCCTTACTGTTCTGAATTACATTATTTTGAGAGTTCCTGAAGAATAAGTAGCTGATGAAAGCTGAGGCAATGAATACAATAAGTATTAAGGATACTATCTGAAACAGGATTTTAGTCCCGGCTCTTCTCCTGCCCGACTTATGTTTTTCTTTCCCCATAATCCCCACTCCCCCTTTCTGCAAATCAGGTTTCCATGACTTCCGGATCAGTTATATAAGCATACCCTGAACTTTAATCCGGCATTTCCTTGCCATGCTCTTTATGACTCATATTATTTCAGGAAATCCGCAAATCCTTCTTTTTGATCCTTGAATAATGCGTTGAAAAGACGTTCAGACCATAGTCGGATTCCCAACCTTCAAAGAAAAATACGCCCAATCGCAAACGCAAGTGCTTTACTTTTTCGGTCGGTCGGAGAACCCTCCGACAGCGCCCGCGCCCGATCCGTGGTTAAACCAGTTTATTGCCCCTTTCGTACATGACAGGCAGGCCGTTATCACCCGTGGAACCCATTACGGCGGCATAAAGACTCTTCGAAAAACCTTTAGATTCCTGCGGTGAACACTCCGTGAACAGGGCATTAAAAGTCTTAAGACAAGGATGACAGGGTTTTTTCGTTTTGGTTTTTATATAGATAAACACGTTTTGAGTCCTATAAAGCATTTCCAGCATTTCTATTATTAAAGGTTGTTATCTAATAAAATAGGTAATCTACCTGTTTAAACAAAACCTCGGGAGAAGGTGCCATGAGTATTGACGATAGATTTGAAAACCTCGTTGATCTTTTCGAAACGAATGTAATGCGTCGCCCGGACAATCAGCTGTTCGGAACGCTGGGAGCCGACGGCCGGTATCACTGGGTAACTTACAAGGAAGTAGCTGAAAGGGTCGACGACCTTCGCGGGGGCCTCGCCCGTGCTGGCGTTTCAAGGGGTGACAAGGTAGGCATCATCTCCAATAACCGTACCGAATGGGCGATCGGTGCTTTTGCCGCTTTCGGGCTCGGGGCCGCTTACGTTCCGATGTATGAAGCAGAACTGGAATCGATCTGGAAGTACATCATAAAAGACAGCGGCCTTAAAGTTCTGATGGTGTCAAAGCAGGACATTTACGATCGGTTGAAAGATCTCCCCGATCAAATAGACACGCTAGAGAGAATAGTTGTTATCGACGGAAAGATCGGAGATACCCTTGAAGACCTGGAAAAGGTAGGAAAAAGTAACCCTGTCGAATCAGTTAAGCCGGGTTCGGACGAGATCGCCGTTCTAATTTACACATCCGGAACCACTGCCGATCCGAAAGGAGTCCTGCTATCTCACGGTAACCTCTCCTCAAATGCAAGGGCGGGCTATCACCGTTATTTCTTCCTTAATGAAAACGACCGAAGCCTTTCGATTCTTCCCTGGGCCCACTCCTACGGTCTTTGCGCCGAACTCCTGAACTATATTCAGTTCGGAGGAGCAATAGCCTTTATAGAAAGCATCGATACCGTCCCCAGGGACATGATGCTCGCCAAACCTACATACCTGATAGCCGTTCCCAGGATCTTCAACAAGGTATATGACATGGCATGGACTATGATGAAAGAAGAGGGCGGCATCAAGTTAAAGATGTTTTCCGCTGCGGTGAATACAGCCCGCAAGCACCGGGAACTAGTTGACGAAGGCAAGAAAAGCATGTGGGTCAGCCTCAAGTTGAAACTTCTAGACCTTCTTGTCTTCAGCCAGGTTCGAGCAAAATTCGGAGGGCTGTTAAACGGTGCCATCACCGGGAGTGCCACCATGAACACGGAGATAGCCAACTTCTTCTGGGATATCAGTATC
>JAFGMY010000105.1 GCA_016927325.1 Actinomycetota bacterium
CCACTTGCCGCGATCGGCCTTGGGCTCTCCGAAGACGTTGTCCTCTTTTTTCAGCCCGTCGATCGCCGCCATGTGCTCGGGCACCAGCTGTCCCTGCTCGATCATGTGGGTCCTGAGCTCCTGCATCACGTCGACGGGGTTGAGGTTATAGTTATAGGTGCGGCACTGGACCTGGCAGTGCCCGCACATGGTGCACTCGAAAACAATCCCTGTCATGGCCTCGGTATACTCGGTCAACCTTTCCTCCACAAGGGAAAGGCCAAGGGCCATCCTGCCGCCTGAACACCAGGAGTAAAAGTTACGGTAACCTATTGAAGGGCAGCCCCCGGAGAAACGCTGACTCTGCATCAACTGGTAAGGTGTAAATTTGCAGTATGAACAGCGATGACAGTGCGACATCTCGTAATGAAAATCTTTCAGGCTCATTTCACATCTCCTTAAAACAAAGTTTCTCCGGATTCAGTATCGATTCAGGGTCGAATATTTCCTTCAGGCCCCGCGCGCACTTGACGAATGTTTCAGCTTCCGGATACACAAGATCAGCCCATTCGCCGTAAGGTCTCGAATAGTATCCGCCCATCTCAAAGACCTTCCCGGACAGTTCGGAGTAGAACTTCTCCATAACCGGGTCTCCCTGCTTCCCGAATAGGTCGAATTCGAGATGACATGCTGTTCCCTGTATGACCATTTGCATATAGACACCGATGGCGGCCGGATCGAACCCCGTACTTTCAGCGGTTTTCACGGCGGTCTCGATAAATTCGGGCGCCCTGGAAAGCGAGGTCAAGAAAAACAGCTCCCTTGCATCACCCTTGAGCCTGAGTTTCCAGTAGGGCTCGCCGGATACTTTTCGAATGACTTTATCCCTGTACTCGGATTCCGTAACTCCTCCCGCCTCCATCTGGAGCTTGATTCCAAGCTTTTCGGCTTCATCAGCCAGGTCAGCATTTTTGTATTCGAACTGCTCCTTTGGAAGCTCGCCGTAACCGCCGACACTCAAAACCATTATCCACGGTGGCAGCTTCTTTCTAAGGCCTTCAATCTCACCAGCATCCTTTCCCATCATGCATGCCATGTTGAGGCCGTCCAGGATGTACATCTCGTCCGTAAGCCGCAGGTACATGAACCGGTAGGAAGCGTCGATCAGCTTGTCCGGCTTGTCCGCGGCAACAAAGTAGACCTTTTCATACTCCGGCAGCAGCTCGCATCGAAGCGCCATCCAGCTGCATACGGCGTAGCTTCCCTGGGTTCCCTGGACCATCCTCCTGATGTCCATAAACATGGGAGAAAACGGGAGTTTCTGCGCTCCGCCCACCTCCCTCTGGCCTTCCAGGGTCCGTTTCGGACCGGCGGCGCCACCGGTTCTGGTTATAAAACCGTCTCCCAGTATCATCTCTGAAGACGCTATGGGATCGGCCATGTCCCATGCGTACTTTGGAACCGTGAAGGGCTCTCTTTCCATAAAAGCGCCCACAATCGACTTCGTGGAACGGGGAAGAAGGGGGATCATACAGCGCAAACCTTCTTTCTCCAACTCCCTTTCCAACTCAGCGAACGTCACCCCCGGCTGCACCAGGGCTACCCTGTTCCGCCTGTTGACCCACATGATCTCTTTCATTCCGGACATATCCAGTACGACGGCACCTTCCACCGAAGGTACGCTGTCTCCCCTGAATCTGGGAGGGCCGGAGCTTACCGGCACCAGTGGGACACGCTCTTTGTTGGCCAACCTGATTACGCTCCGGATATGTTCCGGCGTTTTCGGTCTGACCACCAGCGCGGGAACCTTCGGAGGGCTGTAGGAATGGTCTTCGGAGTAGCTCTTTCTGACCTCCGCGTCGTCAACCACCGAACCGGGACCCACGATAGCTTCAAAATCTCCTTTGCTCCACATGTTCATACCCCGCATTTCGTAAACACGTCGTCCCAGAAAGAGGGATACGATGCTCCCAGCTTGTCCAGGGTCTTTTTCTTGGTCAGGCTTATCACAGGCACCATCATGCCCAGCATTTCGCCGGCGTCTTCCCACGACAGGTCGAACCACTCCACCATCTTCTCGAGCCTGTAAATCCTGAGGCTCAAATAGTCGCTTATCTCGGGGAAGTCCTTGTTGCTGATATAGGATTCGAAGAGTTCCCGCACCGGGTTCCCCCCGCTCAGGAGTTTCTCGGTGGGAATAACTTCGATCAAAGGGAACTCCGTACCCGCTATCTCCGCCTCAGTGGCCTTTGATAAGCCGACATAAAGGGGGTGCCCGGTGAACCTGAATATCCTGTCGCCGATTCTCAGGTAAACCTTGCGCTCTTCCCTGTCCTTGAACAGCATTAAAAGCCGCCTGCGGATAATATCCACTGCATACTTCTTGGTGTAATCGAGCATCCGGTCGATAGAATCGTTCATCACCGCATACATCTCCGGGTCCATTTCAAACGTGCCGAACTCTCCAGTGATCTTTACCCCTGATGAGTCGACGGTAAGTGTGCCAAGAACGGAAAAGATCTTGTCCAGCACCTCCTTCATCGTGGTCTCGCGTTGCTCGAGTTTCTCTACAAGCTTGTCGCCCCTCGGCATATACTTTCGAGGGAACCTCGGAACATCTCCAAGTGACATCGCTACCTCCATCCCCGATTTTCCGCTGAAGTAAAAGCGCCCGCCTCGCGAGTCCTGACTATTGCGTCCCTGCCACCAACTGGTTCATTCACGGCTGTGCCGACGCCGGCAATATTGCCAGTAACTCCCACTTCAACCCGGATTATTTGTCTCAAGTCGCAATACCGACAGTTACGTTGTTTACAATATGTTTTCCGCAAGCCAGGCCGGATTTGACGCACATATCACACGCCATTCCGGAGATGTTCTGCCCTGCTTCACCTCCAACATAATAAAGGCCGTCAACCGGTGATATGCTCGACGGCCTGTTCTTTCCGACCTGCCCGATGCACTGTGCCAGTCCTATCGCCGGCGCCAGCCTTTCCCCGAGTGCGATATACATGTTTGGATCTAGAAAATCGTGCCACATGTAATGCTCGTCAAAACCGGGAAAAGCCCTTCTGAAACCTTCCAGTGCCAGTTTCTCCATCTTTGAATAGGGCTCCTTCGAATCAAACATCAGGCACCCGATTCCTACTATCAACTGCTTTCCGGGAGGAGCCAGAGATGGGTCCATGTTTGAAGGAACGGAAAAATAAATCGGCGGCGGGACATCTGGAATGGTGAAATCCTGCCAGAGCTCACGGAAGTATGCCTCCATTCCGCCGGGTTCGACGAGGAGTATCCCGCCCATATCGACGTCGGTAACCGGTGCATCGAGTGCCGCCCGAATGCAGAATCCGCTGGTTCCGGTTTTCAAGTCCCTTATCAGGTCAGCATACTCATCATCGAAGTGCTCTCTTCCTACCAGGTCGGCGACCGTTTCTTTCAGGCCCCCGTTGCTGATAACGATCGGAGACCGGATGAGTTCCCCGTCATCGAGTTCGACGCCGACGACTTTGCCGCTCTCAACGACTATTCTCCTGACGTTGGTTCCGGTCCGCACTTCACCGCCTTTCTCGACAATCCCCTCACACATGGTGGCGGGTATCGAGATCAATCCGCCGGCGGGAAACCCGGCGAGTTCAAATGGGTCCATACCCGGTTGGTAATACTCCATCACACCGAGGGCCGTCCTCATCAGCTCGGCGGTTGAGGTCATCCAGTCGGGAGAACCGAACATCCCACACTGAAAAGTGTTCATGATATCGTGAATCCGCGGCCAGTCAAAGAACCGCCCCATGAAATCTTTCATCAGAACATCATCGAACTGCTCAATTATCGGAGTAAGAAGTGCGGTTACCAGCGGCATCATCTTGCTCGTCATGGACATGCTTGTTTCCAGGAGCTGTTCGGGCACCATCTTCAACATATCATCCATGAGGTCCATGGCATGGAAGGTTATGCTGTCGCCTTTGTCCGGCTTCAAGAACATCGTCCTGCCGTCGAAATAGATCCGGGCATCAGAAAGCACAGCGATCATCTTGCCGAAATGACACCACTTGATGGCACCATCCTTGCCCACCATCCTGCAGGCCTCCTCGATCGAGCCGTGCTCCGCTCCGAAAATCGCGTGCGCGCCGGTATCAAGCGTGAACCCGTCTCTCTTGATGCTGGAACACCGCCCGCCGACCTGTGGCATCCTCTCAAGGATCAGCACCTTCATTCCGGATCCCGCCAAAGCGCAACCGGCTGCGCATCCTCCTATTCCGGCACCAACCACAATCGCGTCGTAACCCATCAAACTCCTCCTTTTCTATAACTTAAGTCCGGACAAATAAAAAGATTATTGCCTTTTATTAAAGGCGCAACGTGGAATGCATGGGTAACTCGGAACGGAAAGGCACAGGTGTGTAAGTGGCGGTTCGGAAATCCAGCTGTTGGTTCGTCTACCGGAACAGGAATCCTATTTATCGCATTAGGGGGTATCGTTATAAGAAATCCGTCTTGCGTACCACCCCCCCGGATTACGAACAAAACCAGAACCTGGAGACAACTGTTAAAGTGCGTAGCCTCTGAATAAATATCTTTATTAATTATCGCTTATGAATTGCCTAGTAAGTATATTACGCCGTGAACTCCAGTACAACTGTTTTTTTGATTCCGTCAGATTTTGCCGATTTAAGCACCAGGATAAGCATTTTACCAAATCAGGCACTGCTCATCAGCTGGAATGCGGATTGGTAATCCGGCCCATGAAACGGTTATTGCCCGGAATAATCTTGCGTTGGCGCAGAAAAAAAGATGGCGTATAAAATACCGGTGGTCCATGGCGGAACTCATCAATTCTGTTTCTCAGCCCGGCGCTACCGTATATTTAATAACGCCGCCGTCTTCTTCCCACCTGACAGTGGCGGGTACCTGGGAAAGCGATTCATAAAGGCCCTGGATTATACCGGCCATCATGTAGATGTTGCATGGATCTTCAACGGTTATCTCAATAATGTCACCGTCGCTGTCGAATGAAACGGGGTTTCCATAGCCGAATACCGGGAAAACACCGAGGTAATCCATGAAAAACGTCTGGAAGCCTTCACTGTCGCGAGGCTCATCCATGCTCAAACCGATGGCTTCTATGTGGTTATACATCCAGTCACGCTGTGCTTTTACCAGGATATCGTAAACGCTTTCCCCGTACTCTCTCGAAAGTTCATCGAACACCCTGCCCAGGCTGAATGTGGACAATATGATATAGCGCCTGCCCGTGCGCTTTTCCTTGATTACACCCTCTTTTTCATCCCAGTCGAAATTCTCACCAAGGATTAGAGGAGCGTTGCAACCTTTACAGAGCAGCAGGTTTCCTTCCCCCGGCAAACCGGTGAAAGTCTCAACGGGAAGCTGCTCGGTCGACAGTGGAGCGTATTCCATGACACGGGTTTTGACCAGGTAGTAACCGTCTCCTTCTTTTTCCCACTCGCATTTAAAAGCTTTTCCTTCCATGAACTCAAAAACGCCGGAGACAGCGGCTGCCACAAGATCCAGGTTGAATGGATTTTTTATACGAATAGTCCCTCCGACACCTGGGTCATAATCAATTATCTCAACATGGCCATAGCCCATCAGCTGAGCGTATTTCCGTATTTCTTCCAATAGCTTCTGCTTGAACTTAGTGGTCCTGCTGAGAACTTCAAAGCCTGGCACCCTGTCCGGCAGGCCCATGAAGAAACTTTTACTGACATTCTTTTCAGCCAGATACATCAGGTCTTTGTCGGGTTTCCCGAGAGTATTCTCTATCTCTCTAACAGTGCTTTCATGAACATCCGCGTGGAATATCGCCATACGGATATGCGGTTCGGCCCTGGTGTTCATCGTGCCGCCTTTCCCCCAGACCATAAGGCGGCCGATTTTTACGGGAATACCGCATTTTGGACATCTTTTAAGCAAACCGTCTCCACTCATTCGCATTCCGTTATACATCGATGGACACTATTAGTAACTCATTCTATAACTATGATACACTTCATCCTTTTTCTAAAACAAATCAGGGATCAATTCTATCCAGCCTTTGAAAACGAAGCTCGCGGGAATGCCGGGAAGAACCGGCCCCGTGGATATAGTTACCCCGCGCCGCCGTCGCCGAGTTTTTGAAAAACAGTCCTTACGATATAATCCGCGCAGGCAATACCGCTTCTCGCGCAGAGTTCCACACCAACCCCGCTTATGTCTCTTCCCGCTTCTCCCCCGACAAAGTAAAGCCCTTCCATGGGAGAAACAGTTGACGGCCTCTTGTCGCCAACCTGGTTGAAAGTCTGTGCAATGCCGATTATTGATGCTTCCTTTTCCCCGAATACCGCGTAGTCGGCTGGAGTCAGAAAATCATGCCACATCAGATGAGCGGTGAAACCAGGGAAAGTGTCCTCCAGTGCCTTAAGTGCAAACTCCTCCAGCTTGTCCAATGAATCATCCGTGTTGTAAGCAACCGGCCCGTAAGCGATAAGGCTCTGCTTCCCGCAGGGTGCCAGTTCGGGGTCCATATTCGACGGGGAGATGACCATATGAGCGGGCATGCCCTCGGGGATCCTTCTCTTGTACCACATTTGGCTGAACTGCTCTTCGAGGTTGCCCACCGGAACATTCAACGCCACTTCAATGTCGGTGATGCTGCTGTCGAGGGCGGCACGCAAACACCAGGGTGCGAACCCCGAAATCAAACCGTTTATCCGGTCCACATAACCGCTCTCAAAATACTGTTCGCCGACGAGGTCGTTGACCGTCTCCTTTATTCCGCCGTTGCTTATTACAACCGGCGCGTTGATTACCTCACCATCGGCACTCTCGACCCCGGCTACCCTTTCATCTTCAATGATGATCTTCTTTACATCAACGTCGAGCCGGACTTCACCGCCCTTTTCTCTTATCCCTTCACACATGGCCTCGGGGATCGAAATAAGGCCTCCCAGGGGATAACCTATGCTGAGTTCCCTTTCGGTCGCCGAACCCAGCAAACCGCTTGTTGAATCTAGGGCTATCCTCAGAAGCTCACCCGCAGGGGTAAGGCTGTAAGGCATTCCAAACAGAACAAACTGTATGAGGTCGGCAAGGTCCTGTATCTGTTCGCTCTTCACATACTTCTTGAGCATTTCGCCTATGCTCATATCGTCGTACTGCTTGACGATGCCGCTCATCATTCCCGACGCCAGTGGCATGATCTGGCTGACAGCGGTGAATATCTCCGGGGGTATTATCGAGAAAATGAGGTTGTTGATCTCTTTCGAACCCATTTTGACGCCCATTTTCACTTCGAGGCCCGAGTGCTTGAGCATCAGTTTCTTCAGGTGACGGAACTTTACCACCCCACCCTTTCCCACCCTTCGCAAGGCTTCCTCGATAGGACCGTATTCACAACGGATTATTATATGGCCGCCCAGGTCCATCTTATACCCGAACTTCTCTTCGGACGAACACCGCCCTCCGGTCCTGCCCATTCTTTCCAGAACCAGCACTTTCTTTCCGGCTCCGGCAAGGACACACCCGGCCGCGCACCCCCCGATGCCCGCACCTATAACGATAGCGTCGTATCTCAAAGATATACCTCCGCCAAGCTTGACCGGACCGGGATTAAACACCATTGGCACCGGACCGTTCGCTTCCTTCCGTAATAAACAACCATTCTAAAACACCCGAGTTATGACTAAGGCCGCTTCAAAAGCGGCCTTAGTTTATCGTCCCATGGTGCTCAGGCACCACTCTAAATTGACAGGCTAGGCAACAACCTCGGGCTGCCCTTCTCCTATGGCTTCGAGCTCTTCAATGTCGTCAAGATCCCTCATCATGCCCATCATCCCGCCCATCATTGAATCCATAACCCCACTGGGGTCAATCATCTTCTGTATCTTGCCCAGGTACTTTGCATAGGCAAGAAGATCCGCGGGATCGGTTGCCATCGGGGAGTAGAGAATCGGAATATGGTGCTTGACTCCTTGAATGACACCATCAATCATCCCGCTTATGCACTGCTCCTTCGGCTCCCAGAACTCAACGTGAAACGGTGATTCGCAGTGGCCGAAGTGGCCGTGCTCATCCAGGGACGCGTAGGTGTTGTCGATGCCGTCGTCCTCGATGTCTCCTCTGGCGATCAGGTCCTTTTTGATCTGTTCGTTCACCGGCTGGTTTATCTTCCAGATGTTGTCGATAGTCTCGTAGGTCATTGGTGTAAAGCATCCCCAGGAACCAGTCGGCATAAACGCCGCCTTGAAGATGAAGCAGCCGCGGATGGTGGTCTGTATTACCACCTCATATGCGTCTTTCCCCATATCATGAGGATCGATCGACAG
>JAFGMY010000002.1 GCA_016927325.1 Actinomycetota bacterium
AAATCATTAACAATAAGAGGCTTCAAGTCTTTTGCCAGGAAAACGGTTCTGGAGTTCCAGCCGGGAATAACCATTATCGTCGGTCCAAACGGGTCCGGGAAAAGCAATATCGCCGACGCCGTAATGTGGGTGCTCGGCGAGCAAAGCCCACTCACTTTGCGTGGAAACCGGATGGAAGACATCATCTTCTCCGGGAGCGCATCGATGAAGCCGGTGAACATGGCCGAGGTCGTCCTGGCTCTCGATAATTCAAACAACGATTTCCAGCTTGATTATGCTGAAATCAACGTCTCCAGGAACGTTGTGAGGGGTGGGGACAGCGAGTATCGTCTCAACAACAGTTCCTGCAGGCTGCTGGATGTCCAGGAACTTCTTTCGGACGCCGGTGTGGGCCGGTCTCTCAATTCGGTCATAAGCCAGGGGCAGCTCGATGAGGTATTGACATGCACTCCCGAACACAGAAGGAGTTACATTGAAGAAGCCGGCGGCCTCTTGAAGTACCGCAAGAGGCGGGAGAAAGCCGAAAGAAAATTAATTCGAATGGATGACGAACTGAAAAATACCAATGCCGTCCTGAGGGAGGTAACAAGACAGCTCAGGCCTCTTCTGCAACAGGCGGGACGGTTGGAAAAGTATCAGAAAATCAGTACGGAGCTCAAGGAAACCAGATTGAAGCTCGACGTGACACGGTTGAGGAGCATGCAGGGGGAGTGGAGCGAATACGAGAAGTTGAGGTCCGCGCAGGAAAGCCGGCTGGCCGAACTGGAGAGCATGTTGTCCTCCAGGATCGGCAATGCGCGTGAACTCGAAAGCAGCGAAAATGAGTGGCGCTCCGGTGAAGCTAAAAACCGGGAGAATTTTTACAGGCTGGTTTCGATGCACGAACAACTCAGGGCGACTTACGAACTCTGGGAGCAGAAGAAAAGAGTGATCGACGCTACGGACCGCAGGAGCCTGGAGGAAACGCTGGCGGCGACGAGGCATAGAATTACCGGGGTGCAGGCCCGGCTCGGGGAATATGAACGCAAAGTCGAGGACGTGAAGAAGAGGAGGTCGGAACTCCAGGAGAAGGAGCACGGCCTGAAAGCCGGTATCGACGATGCCGTGCGAAAGATAGCCTCGATTGAGGCAAGGCTTGATGTTTTCAAACACGCCGATGCGGATATCAGCGGAATGGAGACAAATTGGGCTCCCCGCATGAAGGCGGAGTTGGAGGAACTGGTCTCCGAGGAGGCGGTTTTAATAGAGAGGGTCGGGAACCTCGGCGAGGTGGCCGAGTCGTGTGCCAGGGAGAACAGGTCGATAGAGGTTAATCTGAAGGGAATAGAGGACCGCAGGTCAAAGCTCCTCGAGAAAAAGAGGGAAGTTGAGCTGAAGCAGACCTATATTGCGGCTACTCTCGAGATTCTGAGCAACTTGGACACAAATACCTGGGGGACTCTCAACACGACAGTATCCCTTATGAGCGACGATCCTACTTCTGGTGGCCTCGGAGGCATGCTGATCGAGAGCCTGAAGATAGACCCCGATTACGAGAAGGCGATTACCGGTTATCTCGGCCCGTGGATATTCGGGCTGATAGCTAAAGACAACGACGCGATAGAGGAGTCTATCAGGTACTTAAAAGAGAAAGAACTGGGCCAGTGCCTGTTTTTCAAGTACACGGTCGATTGTGACGCTGACGCTGTTCCGACTTCAGGGCTGGAGGTTGAAGCGCCCGGAGGGGATCAGCGTGATGAAAATGAAGGTGTGGCGGAAGAGGATGAAGACGGCGCCGGCCATGATGATGAAAGGTATCCCGCCGGGTGCAGGAAAGCGGTTGACCTGGTAGGCGCGCCGGAGTGGTTCGAAAGCGCGCTGGGAATTCTCTTGAATGACGTAGTTGTCGTCGATGACCTTCACAGTGCGTTCACTCTTGCGGGGGAGTATCCCCGACTCGTCTTTCTGACTCCGGATGGAGATGTTGTTTCAAGCGGGACCATGGTCAAGGGTGGAAGCTGTGATATTGGGGAGAACTACACCTGGGCTTCAAGGCGGAAGCGCGAGAACTGGGAAGAGTCTTATTCGCAGAGCGTTTCGACACTGGAAGATATCAGCCTCAAGCTTTTCGCTTTAGAGGAAGAGTCACGTGATGTCTTATTGAGGCAGAAGGAAGTGGGGGCGGAGCTCAAAGAGGCGCAGGCACTGCTGCTTGAAAATACGAACAACCTGGCTTCCTGTTCGGCTAAGGTGGAGTGGATAAGAAGCGAGCTCGAGAACAGGGGCGACGAGTTTAAAGTGATAATAGAGGAGAAAGAAGATACCGGTGAGCTTGAACTCGAACTGGAGAGATTCAGGGTGCAGGAGGCCGGACTTGGAAAAGAAAAGAATGAGATCGAGGAAGCCAGCCGGACCCTCGTGTCGGAGGAAAGGTCCATTTACGGCGAGCTCGTTCCTCTCAGGGAGGAACTTGGAGCGTTAAGGGACCGCGAAAAGGAGCTGGATTCAGTTATTTCCGGTACTGCCGCTGATGGTGGGTGGTCAAATGTCCGGGAGCATGATATCGACAGAGCCATGCGTGTTCACCACCGGTTGCTGGAGTTGCTTGAGTTCAGGAGAAACGAGGCAAAAAAAGAACTGGATGAAGGTTCGGTCGGCGCGAGGGAATCTTTGTCGAAACTTCACGTAGTACGGGATGAAATAGTTGAACTGCAGCACAGGCACGAGTCTTTGAGGGAGGAACTGCACAGGGAGGAACTGTCTAAGGCGGAACTCAAGTTGAGGGTCGAGCAGCTCGTAGGGAGCATCGTGGATGGGCATAAGATACCGCTTGAGTTCGCGTTAAAACAGTATTCGGTGGAGGAGTCCGAGGTCGAACTCGAGCGCAGGGTCGTTGAGCTTGAAGGCGGGATTGAGAAGCTCGGTCCGGTCAACCCGGAGGCTATAGCCGAGAAAGACTCTCTTGAGGAAAGACATGGTTTTCTCAAAGAGCAGCTCGACGATATTGAAAGATCCAAGAAGGAACTGAGGAGAATCATAAAGGATATCGATGCCGAGATCGAAAATAAGTTCAAGTTTACGCTCGAGGAAATCAACAGGCATTTCAAGGAGATATTTTCGATACTTTTCCCCAACGGAAAAGCCGATTTGAAGCTTTCCGACCCAGACGATATCTTAAGTACCGGCGTAGAGATAATGGCGCAGCCCGAAGGAAAGAAGCTGAGGCGCATATCATTGTTGTCGGGCGGCGAGATGTCACTGACCGCCCTGGCGTTTTTCTTCGCTCTGTTCAGGGTCAGGCCCAGTCCGTTCTATTTCCTTGATGAAGTTGAAGCTGCGCTTGACGATGTCAACCTTCACCGTTTTCTGGAACTGGTCAAACTGTTCAAGGACGAGTCGCAGCTCATACTGGTGACCCATCAGAAAAGGTCGATGGAGATTGCGGACATCCTTTACGGCGTTACGATGCAGGAAGACGGAGTATCAAGGGTTGTCTCACAAAAGGTGGCTGTTTGATGGCGCTGAGGAAAGACAAGAAAGAAAAGCCTCCTGGAGAGCCGAGGAAGAGACGCCGGGAAAAGGCACGAAAAGCCGGGAAGAAAGACATGGAGGCGCTTGAACAGGCTGAGGTGGCCCGGGGGGAGCCGGAAGCAGGACCCGCCGCCGACCCATCTGAAACGGGTGATGTTCCGGGGCGGGACGGCTTTGAAGCGACAGGGGAACGAGAGGGTCTGACCGGAGTCATTGAAGAACCCGTTGCGCCCGGCGGTCAAGATGAGCTTGAGGAAGACAGGCCCGAGGACGGTGAAAAGGTAAAGAAGGGTCTTGGCAGTTCGAGAAATATCCTTCTGCGCCCATTTGTTAAAGCGGCGACAAGGAAAGCGATTGACCCGGAGTTCTGGGAAGAGGCCGAGGACGCGCTCATTGCCGCCGATGCGGGCTTTGATTGCGCGGTCGAGATTGTGGAGAACTCGAAGAAGAGGATTCTGAAAGAGGGCGTCAGGGATATCGAAGGGCTGAAGGGAATATTCCGGTCTGAGGTAGCCGAGATGGTAAAGTCGTTCGGTGAAGTGCCTGAAGCGCCGCGAGTCAAGCCAAGGGTCATTTTCATGGTTGGGGTAAACGGGGTCGGCAAAACCACAACCGCCGCTAAAATAGGTTTTCTTCTCAAGGGGCAAAACAAGAAGGTTCTCTACGCGGCCGCGGACACTTTCCGGGCTGCCGGCATCGAGCAGATGGAGATGTGGGCGGGAAGGGTCGGTTTCCCGGTCGTAAGGCACAAGTCTGGAGGCGATCCGGCGGCGGTGGTATTCGACGCGATAGAGTCCGCGGCCGCAAAGGGCATTGACGTTGTGCTGGTTGATACGGCGGGAAGGCTCCACACCAAGAAAAACCTGATGGATGAACTGAACAAGATGTGGAGGGTTGCCGAGCGGCAGTTGGGCGAAAGCCCTGAATCCATTCTTGTTATTGACGCCACTACCGGGCAGAACGGCGTTTCACAGGCGCGGATATTCAACGAAACCATGGATATCGGCTCCATAGCGCTTACGAAGATGGACGGCAGCGCCAAGGGAGGGGTCGTGTTGGCTATTGGAAAAGAGCTCAATATCCCGGTGGCCTATATCGGTGTCGGCGAGGGGATGAGCGACCTTCGACCCTTCAATGCCGATGAATACGCCTCAGCACTTTTCTAATAAACTTTCCTTGCGGTTTTTAACGCAATAAATTGAAGTGCGGTTCTAGAAACCCAGGTCTTCCGCGATCAGTATAACCTTGAAATCGGTGAACATCGGCTTCTGGCTGATGATGGTGGTTACCCTGCAAATGCTTTCTCGAGTGTGGCAGTCCAGGCATTTTCCCGCTTTGACACAGGGGGAATCGATGCCTACCCTGCGGGCGTTAATCGGTGTGGCGACGTTTTTGATCCTCGACAAAGCTTCATGTATATCGGGTACAAGTTTGTTCGCGCCTGCAACCGCGATGACGACACCGGGGCCGAAGGACATTGCCGCCACCCTGTTTCCCACACCGTCTATATTTACCAGATCTCCATCCATCGTGATCGCGTTGCTTCCGGTCAGGTAATAGGAGCAGGCATTGGCTTCCTTCCTGATTTGAATGGTCTTTTCGAGCCCCATTGAGATGTCATGGTGGATGACGCGGCTTCCCCTTTTCGAAAGGCTGTCCAGAATTCCTGTTTCCTGGAGCGTGACGGACCCCCCCGCCCCGACCGCTAATCCATCGGGTATGATTTCAAGGACTTTTTTTACAGCCTCATCGCTGGAGCCGAACCACATCGCGTCGAACTCCCGTGATCTAAGCGCCTTGACGGCGGTTTCGCATTTGCTGATGTAGAATTCCTTTTTTTCCTTCGAGTAGACACTTTTCATCGGTACCCTCCTGTATTATTTCTGCCGGGCCTAACATTATGTCAGCTTCGTTTTGCGGTTTCATCCTTTTCAGGGGATCAGTCTGAAAATGCGGTGTTTGGTTTTCACCACAAGAAAAGGCTTTGACGTGGTAAAATTCCTAAGAATCAATTGAAACTGGAGAGTGTTTGATGTTTGAAAGTCTTGGAGACCGCCTCCAGGGAGTTTTCACGAAACTCCGCGGAAGGGGCAAGTTATCAGAAAAAGATGTTGAAAACGCGATGCGCGAGATCCGCCTGGTGCTGCTGGAGGCGGACGTAAACTACAAGGTGGCCAAGACATTCGTTGACCAGGTGAAAGCAAGGGCTATCGGCGAGGAAGTGGTCAAGAGCGTTTCTCCCGCCCAGCAGGTGGTCAAGATTGTGAATGATGTAATGGTGGAGACGCTTGGAGGCCAGGAACAGAAAATCAGTTTCTCCAGCCACCCTCCGTCGATCATAATGCTTGTCGGATTGCAGGGAAGCGGAAAAACAACGGCATGCGCGAAGCTTGCCCTGATGCTGAGAAAGCAGGGAAGAGAACCAATGCTGGTCGCGGCGGATATATACCGGCCCGCGGCCGTCGATCAGTTGAAGACCCTCGGGGCGCAGATCAGTGTTCCGGTGGTGAGCTTTAAGCATAAGAACGCCCTGGAGATCGTGGAGGGAGCGGTAGGTGAAGCCGGGAGGCTGGGAAAGGATGTATTGGTTCTGGACACGGCCGGGAGGCTTCACATAGATGAAGAGATGATGAATGAACTGGTTGATATAAAGGAGAAGTTTGCGCCAAGTGAAACGTTGCTGGTCGTCGACGCGATGACGGGGCAGGACGCTGTAAATGTCGCCCTGGCGTTTCTGGAGAAACTTGATTTTGACGGAATTCTTCTCTCGAAAATGGACGGCGACGCCAGGGGAGGCGCGGCCCTTTCCATGAAATCGGTAACCAACAAGCCTATAAAACTTGCTTCGGTCGGCGAAAAGACCAATGACCTCGAGCAGTTTTTTCCGGACAGGGTGGCGTCGCGCATCCTGGGGATGGGCGATGTAGTTACACTGGTTGAAAAGGCCCAGGAAACAATGACCGAGGAGCGGGCCAGGAAACTGGAAGAGAAGCTTCGCAAGCAGAAGTTCGACTTCAACGATTTCCTGGAGCAGATGCAGCAGATTAGAGATATGGGTGGATTGGGAAAAGTTCTGGAGATGGTACCCGGAATCGGCAATGTTTCAAAGATACCGGGATACGATCTCGACGAAAGAAGAATAAAGAGGATCGAGGCGATAATCCAGTCCATGACAGTCCAGGAGCGCGAAAACCCTCAGATACTAAACGCGAGCCGAAGGCAGAGAATAGCCTCGGGAAGCGGGACGTCGAGACAGGAAGTAAACCAGTTGGTGAAGCAGTTTGGAGAGATGAACAAACTTATAAAGCAGTTCACCGGAAAAGGCGGGGGGATGGGAATGTTGAAAAGGTTGTTCCCGTTTTAGTTAAATATTTCTGATAGAATGAAAACAAAAGGAGGATATCTTTGGTAAAGATACGTTTGAGAAGAGTAGGAAAGAAGAAACAGCCGTCATATCGCGTGGTGGTGACGGATTCCAGAAAACCCCGTGACGGAAAGTATATCGAGGCAATTGGGACCTACAATCCCCGGACTGAACCTTCATCAATCGAGTTGAATGCAGACCGGGCGCTCTACTGGCTCAAGCAGGGCGCGCAACCGTCAGGACAGGTACGGAACCTCATGAAGATCAACGGCGTATGGGAAGAATTCGCATCGTCCAAGAAATAGTAGACTATTCAAAGACAACGGTCACAGAAGTGGAGGCTGCGTACAATGAAGGATCTTCTGGAGTATCTCGCAAAAGCACTGGTTGATAACCCCGACGCGGTTGAAATTGAAGTGATTGAGGGGGAACGTTCGGTCATCCTGCAGTTGAAAGTACATCCCGACGACATTGGAAAAGTGATTGGTAAACAGGGGCGAATCGCCCAGGCTTTGAGGACGCTGGTCAAAGCGGCGGCAACCAAGCAGGGTAAAAACGCGATCGTGGAAATTCTTGACTAGAGAGGCTCCCACGTCAAGAGAAATAGAAGTCCTTGCTGTAGCCAGAATCATTAAACCACACGGTGTCAAAGGGGCCGTGGTCGTGGAACTGTTGAGTGATTTCCCGGAAAGGTTCCGTCCCGGGAATGAGCTCCTTATGAAAGTTGACGACCGGGACTTCGAGAAACTGTCAATTGAAAGTTCCTTTTTCCATAAAGGCCGCGCGGTCCTAAAGTTGTCCGGGGTCGACGATCGTGAAGGCGCCGAAAGAGTTAGAAAAAAGTTCCTTTTTATTCTCGAGAAGGAAGCGAATCTCCTGGGAAAATCAGAGTATTGGATACATGATTTATATGGGATGAGGGTAATAAGCCATACGGGCGAAGAGATCGGTGAAGTGACCGATGTATTTTCCGGCGGCGCTCAGGACCTGTTGAACGTTGCGGGAAAAGGCGGGGAGCAGTTCCAGATTCCGTTTGTAAAAGCATTCATAAATGAGGTGGACTTGGAAAGCAACAGGATAACAGTGACTTTGATCAGTGGAATGATCGATTGAAGTGAGAGTAGATATACTTTGCGCCCTTCCCGGCCTTCTCGAATCGCCTTTTAACGCCGGAGTGCTGGAGCGCGCCCGCAGCGATGGCAGGCTTGAAGTCCTTGTGCATGATTTACATCGGTTGAGCCCCGATCCGCATAATAAGATTGATGATTACCCGTACGGCGGCGGTCCGGGCATGGTGATACGCGTAGATGTTGTGGCGGCGGCCCTGGAGAAGCTGTTCGCTGTCGGCGCCGGGTCCGTTCGTGAGAAGTTCCCGGTTATACTGATGACGCCGCAGGGTGACCGGTTTGATCAGAGTGCCGCACACGCCTTTGCCGGAGAGGAGAGGCTCGTTTTCATATGCGGCAGGTACGAAGGGGTGGATGAAAGAATAAGAGAACACCTGGTGAGTCATGAAATCTCCCTGGGTGATTTTGTGTTGAGCGGCGGGGAGATAGCCGCCGCGGTGGTGATTGAAGCGGTGGCCAGGCTCTTGCCCGGTGTTTTGGGCAATACCGAATCGCTGGAAGGTGAGTCTTTTCAGAACGGCCTGCTGGAGTACCCTCACTACACCCGTCCGGCGGAGTTCGGTGATTGGAAGGTTCCCGAAGTGTTGCTGAGCGGAAACCATAAGCTCATTGAAGAGTGGAGGGAGGCATTGTCCCTGGAGCGTACCAGGGAAAGGCGGCCCGACCTCCTGGAATAAAGATGAAAGACGAGCGTTTATCTTTCATATTTCATCTTCCCGGCAAATTGTTTTTTTGAATTCTCTACTATTGGAACCTTCATAATATTCTGGTATATTGTTATACTTTGTTGATTGATCTTTTAAATTCAGGCCTTGCCTGCTTGCTAATACATGTTGTGGAGAGTTTTACATGAAAGAGATAGACGCAATTGAGCGGAGTCAGCTGAGGGAGGACGTCACCGAGTTTTCGCCTGGTGACACGGTGAAAGTCACAATTGAAATAACCGAAGCTACCGGCACCGGAGACAAGCGAACGATACGCAAGAGAGCCCAGGCTTTTCAAGGTCTTGTAATAAAGAGGCAGGGCAAGGGATCCAGGGAGACTTTTACCGTCAGGAAAATATCTTTTGGCGTAGGCGTGGAAAGGACTTTCCCGCTTCATTCTCCGATCATCAGGGACATCCAGGTCATTTCCGAAGGTGATGTACGGCGGGCAAAGCTGTACTATATCAGGGACAAGGTTGGAAAAGCGGCGCGTGTCAAGAAGAAGAAACTGGTTTAACAAGCTGAATTTCTGCGTGACTTGAGTTGATGGCCGTGTTGACGGCCTGCTCCGGCTGAATGAAAATCGGGGCGGTTGGGCTGTTGGCTGAGGGAAACGCTTACAATCGTTAATGGTTACTGGCTTTCATGAACGAATACACTTTTTACCATGAATAATAACGAAACCGGCACTTTCAGCGACGGTGGGGGAGATTGGGGCCAAAACGAAGGAAGCCGGGATTCTCCGGAAGAGAATTATGGATACCGGGATTATGATTATGATCGGTACCAGGAGAACCCGCCCGTCGAAGAAGACGGTTCCGGCGGGGAAGAGAAGCAATCTTTCTGGCGCTGGATGGCGGAAACCGCGTTGATTATAATCGCCGCGATTATCTTCGCGGTATTTCTTCAATCTTTCGTTGTCAAGACTTTTGTGATTACTTCAACCTCGATGAGCCCTACTCTGAAGGAAGGCGACAGGGTAATGGTCGATAAGATGACCTACCTGTTCAGGAAGCCCAGAAGGGGCGACATCATTCTGTTTCGTTACCCGCCGGATACTCCCAGGGCAAAGAGCACGTCAAATGTCTTTTACTGGCCCTTCGAGAGGATGGGAGAGGTGTTATGGCTGACCCACAAAGACACGACTCCTTACGTCAAGCGGGTGGTGGCGACCGCCGGTGAAACCGTTGAGTTGAAAAAGGGAAAGTTGTATATAGAGGGAGAAGAAATTGAAGAGGATTATGTAAGCGACAACGTGAGTGATTTCGGGCCGTATGCCGTACCGGAAGGAACTGTTTTCTGTATGGGTGACAACAGGCAGTGCTCGAGGGACAGCCGTGCCTGGGGCCCGGTTTCCACCAAGAGCGTCATAGGAAGGCTGTTCATGATATGGTGGCCACCCGGTCGATGGGGAAAGCCATGATGACCGGAGGCGAAAGGCCGATGGATTTCGAACTGGATGCCGGGGGGCTTTCGGTTAAGTCGCTGCGCAAACTTGTATATCATGATGATAAGCCCGACCTGATGATGCTTTCCACTCTTGCCGGAAGCCCAAGGAAGACTGTAAGGGATGCGGCGTATCTCTTTATGACTTGCGGAGGCGGTCCCGCTGAAAATGAGGAAAACCTGAAAAACGGCTGTCCGACGGTATCCGGCGGAGCGGATGAAGTGGGCAGAGGCGCCCTCGCCGGTCCCATTGCGGCGGCTTGCGTAGTTCTGAAACAAGGAACGAAGATAGATGGAATAGGCGATTCAAAGTCGCTTACCAGGGAAAAACGAGAGGAGCTCTACGATACTATTTCCTCCCGGGCCGTCTGTATTTCGGTGACTTTCATCGACCACGGTATTATTGACAGCCAGGGTCTGCAGTATGCGAATATCAAGGCGCTGCGTGACTCCATCAACAGCCTGGATTCAATCAGCGATTATGTTATATGCGACCATTTCTCGATTCCGGATGCCGGTGTGCCAACGTATGGAATTCCAAAGGCGGACACGATATTTCAGTCAGTGGCCGCGGCGAGCATCGTGGCGAAAGTTGAAAGGGACAGGGTCATGGAACACCTTGATAACCATTTTCCCGGTTACGGCTTCCGAAGGAACAAGGGGTATGGGACAAGGGAACACCTGGATGCTATTTCAAGACACGGCCCCTGTGCTATTCACCGTCAATCTTTCAAGGGAGTGGGTTTTCTGGAAAAGCCGACGCTGTGGGGCGGCGGTCTTGCCGGGTAAAGACAGGCGGAGGAGGCTGGGCGGCGCAGGTGAGGAAGTAGCCTGCCGCTTCCTCGAGGAGAAAGGCCTGAAGATACTTGACCGCAACTGGAGAACAGGAAGCGGTGAGTTGGATATAGTCGCCGGTGACGGGACCACGGTGGTTTTCGTCGAAGTCAAGACAAGGTTGAACACGAGTTATGGTGAACCGGAGGAGTCGATCACCCGGGAGAAGATTGAAAGGATCAGGAGGCTGGCTATTGCGTATATGAATGAGTCAGGCTTGAAAGGCGGCATGCGGTTTGACGTGATAAGCGTGTTGCCCGATGATACGGGTGAGGAGTGGAGCGTTCGCCATTTGAAGGACGCTTTTTAAGAAAGCCGGTAGTTAAATGTCCGCAATTCTCATGAGGGTGATGCATAATGGATGAAAGCAACGGCCAGGTACCCAAAGGAACCCGCCCGGGACTTGAAAAAGCAAAGTTAGCCCGCTGGGTTCCGTTTGTCGCGTGGTTGAAGGTTTGTGTGCTGGTCGGGGTCGGGTCCGCGTGGGCGCTTGGTTTTTTCAAATCGAACAGTTTCATACGTTCGAACGCGACATTTCTATACCTCGGCTTTCTTTTCCTTGGCCTGCTGCTTGGAATTTATCTTGGCGTGGGAAGAGCGCCTTCAATTCAGGGTGTCATATCCACACTGATCGTTTTCATAGGGGTACTGGTCATTCTGGGCGGCGCGGCCGTTTTTGTGAGCGGGATGGATGTGCTGGAGCAGCAGACGATAGGCATGTGTCTTTCATGTCTCGGCATCTTTACGATTATCGGGGCCGCCGCCGGGTTGATTATGAGGGTCCTTCCGCCATCGGTGGCAAAGGATATCAGGGACAAGTACCTGCAGCTCAGCATGATGCTTCTAGAGCTTACCCTCGAGTACGAGGAGGAGTCCGACAATACGAGGAAAGACCGGTTGAAGGGCGATATCGCCATCCTGCAGAGAATACTCTCCAGTACTCCGATTGAGGACACCGGCTCGGAAATCGGCTTCAGAAGAATAACCGGGTAACCGACTGCGCGATATCGGCACCGGCTCCGTATTACCCTGCTTTCCCGGAACTGATTATTCTAACTGATGCCGCAACCCCTGGTACCTGCCTGCGCGCCATTATTGCTTAATATACTTGTACTGCTTATAATAAAGCTTGTAATGCTTATTCATTGGGGTAAACATGCTCGCGAAAGTCAACGGTTCGGCGGTAATGGGGATCGAATCACTCAAGGTGCAGATAGAAGTTGATATAAACATGGGTCTGCCCTGCTTTGAAATTGTCGGACTTCCGGACGCCGCAATAAAGGAGTCAAGGACGAGGGTAAAGTCAGCGATCAAGAATTCAATTTACGAATTCCCCAATTCAAGGATCTATGTCAACATGGCTCCCGCCGACATCAAGAAAACGGGGCCGGCTTTTGATCTTCCGATAGCGCTTGGAATACTGGAAGCAAGCGAGCAGTTCTCGAACGTCATGGGCGGGAAATATATCGCGGTTGGAGAACTGTCTCTTGATGGGCACGTTAGAGATGTGCAGGGTGTGCTTGCCGTAGCGAACGGCATCAGGCGGGACTCTCTGGATTTTATGATCGTCCCGCGAGGCAATGCCGAGGAAGCGGCTCTCGTCGATGGTATTACGGTATACGGAGTTTCGAGCCTGCGCGAAGCCGTTTGCCTTCTGGAAGGCAGCAGGACTTTCGACCCTGTAATGGTGAACGTGGACGGTCTTCTGGAAAGTGAAGCTCTTGAATATGAAGATCTTAGCGAGGTGAGGGGTCAGGAAGCCGCGAAGAGAGCGCTGGAGATTTCCGCGGCGGGAAGCCATAACCTCTTGATGGTCGGACCTCCCGGGTCGGGCAAATCGATGCTCGCAAGAAGGATCCCCGGGATACTCCCCGGGTTGAACCTGACCGAAGCACTTGAGATAACCTGCATTCACAGCGTCGCCGGGAGGACCTCGGTGGACGGGCCGCTTGTCACGAAAAGGCCGTTCAGGACTCCCCACAGTTCCATAAGCGTTGCCGGCCTGGCCGGCGGCGGGTTTCCACTTCCTAAACCGGGAGAGATATCCCTCGCCCACAACGGAATACTGTATCTGGACGAGTTTACCCTGTTTTCAAGAAGTGCCCTGGAATCTCTCAGGAGCCCTATCGAGGAAGGTGAGGTAACGATAGTAAGGTCCATGTCCGCGGTCAGGTATCCATGCAGGTTCGGCCTCGTGGCTTCAATGAATCCATGCCCCTGCGGCTATTACGGCGATCCCGGCAGGTCGTGCAGTTGTTCCGCGGGGGACATCAGAAGGTATCTCAACAGGATAAGCGGTCCATTGCTCGACCGGATGGATCTTCAGGTGGAAGTTCCGCGCCTGTCCCGGTATCAGCTGGAAGAGAGGTCCTCGGGAGAACCGTCAAGCGTGATACGCGGAAGGGTGTCGAGAGCAAGAGCGCTACAGGAGGAAAGATTCTCGGGGTCGCCCGTTATGTCCAATTCCGGGATGACCCACTCCATGATCGAAAGGTTCTGCCGGTTATCGAAGCAGTCCATGCAATTTCTCGGAAACGCGGTGGAGAAACTTGGCCTGTCGGCACGATCGTATGACCGGGCGCTGAAGGTCGCAAGAACGATAGCCGATCTGGAAGGGTCGGAAAAAATAAAAGTAGAACATCTCGCCGAGGCTGTCCAGTACAGGAACCTCGAGCGAATTGCTTTATCTGAAGGCACTATCATGGCAACGAAGCGATGAACCGGGACTTCGCAAGAGAGAAACCTTTTCTCATGTCGTTATGCGCATTGCCCGGTATGAGGTACCGGCTCCTTGTGGAGATGATCACTCTTTTCGGCTCTCCGAAAGGCGCATGGGAGGCGGTCTCGGCGGGTCAGGCGAGAGGTGTGGCGGGCGAAGGAAAAAACGATGAGTGGAGGAGTGCGTCTCTTGGAGTCGATCCGGTTAAGGTATTCTCGGGACTGAAAGCCCGGGGTATCGGTGTAAAGGTGCCGGGGGAAACGGGATATCCAGTACTGCTGGGCGAAATTGATGACCCGCCCCCGGTGATCTACTGCAAAGGTGAGCTTGGCCCCGACCTGGACCGGGGTGTCGCGATTGTGGGTTCAAGAAAAGCGACCTCTTATGGAAAAGAACTGGCAAGATCGTTTGCGCGGGACTTTTCGGACCGGGGCGTACCAGTCATAAGCGGCGCGGCTTACGGCATCGATTCCGAGGCCCACCGGGGTGCGGTCATGAACGGCGGCAGGACCGCGGCGATACTCGGATGCGGGATAGATGTCGTTTATCCGAGGACGAGCGCCCGGCTCTACAGGGAGATCGAGGAGAGCGGCTGTCTGATCAGCGAGTATCCTCCGGGGACGCCACCCAGGAAGCAGCACTTCCCCGTTAGAAATCGAATAATCGCCGGGATGAGTCTTGGTGTCGTTGTAATAGAGGCTGCAAAGAGAAGCGGGGCTTTGATAACAGCCGACCTGGCGCTGTCTTACGGAAGAGAAGTTTTCGCGGTGCCGGGACCTTTATACTCTCAGAACAGTTCCGGCACCAACGGTTTGATCAAAAGCGGCGCGTCACTGATAACAGGTGCGGCGGACGTCTGCGACGAGCTTGGCATAAGGGACCGGGGAACCATAGGCCGGAAGCACTCTCTGGAGGATGAAGCCTCTCTGGACGGTATCGAATCCGGATTGATCGAAAAGATAAGGGAAGGGGTCTGCGATATCGATGAGCTTGTTCAAGGGGCCGGTTGTACCCCGGGTGAAGTAATTTCCAGACTTTCGCTGATGCAGATGAAAGGTTATATAGACAGAGGACACGACGGCCGCTTCCATCCGCGGATGTAACAAAAAAGGCTTCAACCGCTCATCGTCCGCAGCCGGGGTTATCTTTTCCATTCACTCACGGACTCCGGATCATTTCAGGATCCGGCTATCATGTTCGCATCGGGCTATTGCCGGAAGCTCTCGTGACTGGTGGCGTTTGAGACGCCCCGGCGGGAGGAGCCGCGTAACAGAAAAGTATTCCCAGACACAGAGTTAGGGTGGGTGGTGGTCGCCGACCAGGGCAAGACGGCGGTAGGTCAGACAACAATAATTATCAAAAAGAAATGTAGTATAATATAATAGCAAATATTAACAGGTAATCAGGCTCGTAATGCCGTAATATTCAATGTTTCGACTCTTGAGCAAAGATGTCTCTGAACAGCATATATATGGTGGATTGAAATGGAGAGTGGATCTGAAAAGCGAATAAACGACGAAACGCGCGGACATATCGATCTATTTCTGGCATTTCTGAAAGGGACTCGGCACTATTCAAAGAAGACTATTGAAGCGTATAAAGTTGATCTTTTGCATTTTGAAGATTTCATGAACCGTCTTGAGGTTGATGATTTAAAGGAAATCGATCATAAGACGTTAAGGAGTTTTCTCGCGAACCAGGTGACAAGAGGTTACTCCAGATCGACTGTTGCCAGGCGGTGCGCGTGCATAAAAGCATTTTTCAAATATCTTGTGGAGTCGCAGGTAATAGATATGAACCCGGCCACGACGGTTTCATTTCCGATAAAAGGAAAGAAACTGCCGAGGTTTTTGACCGAGGAAGAAGCAGTTACGCTGGTGAAAGGCCCGGCCGATGGGGAGCCTCTGGCTTTGAGGGATAAAGCCATAGTGGAGCTTTTGTATGCCACAGGCATTAGGGTAAGTGAGCTGTGTGACATTCTTCTGGGTGATGTTGATTATGGTAATGGAGTCATAATGGTCATGGGAAAGGGCAGCCGGGAAAGGACTGTGCTGGCGGGGAAATACGCAATCGAAGCGGTTGAAAAGTATGTGGAAGAGTTGCGACCCCGACTGGTTGAAGCGGTAGACTGTTCGGGCGGGTCGTTGTTTCTTGGAAAACGGGGGCGGCCTTTGAATCCCCGGGAAGTGAGGAGAGTTCTGAAAAAGCAATCACTGATGATTGACAGCGGGAATGTGACTCCTCATACCGTCAGACACACTTTTGCCACTCACATGCTGGCAAATGGTGCTGATTTGCGAACCGTGCAGGAGCTTCTCGGGCACAAAGATATTTCAACTACCCAGATTTATACTCATTTGACTCTTGGAGAAGTAAGAAAGGCCTA
>JAFGMY010000106.1 GCA_016927325.1 Actinomycetota bacterium
TGTTACCAGTGCAAGAAATGCTCGGTCGGATGCCCCGTATGTTTCGCTATGGACCTCCTGCCCCACGAAGTCATGAAAATGGTGCAGTACGGCCAGGAGGACCGCGTCCTGAAGAGCGCTACCATATGGATCTGCGCGTCATGCGAGACATGCTCCACCCGTTGCCCCAATGACATTGATATCGCCCGGGTGATGGACGGGCTGCGTGAAACCGCGCTCGAGAAAGGCGTGGAGCCCGCTGAGCCGGATGTCAAATCCATGCATTCCGCTTTCCTGGCCAGCATCCGGTTATTCGGCAAGATAAACGAGCCGGTGCTTATCGGCGGATACAAAGTGCTGAGCCGTAATCTTTTTGATGACCTCGGCATGGCGGTGAAAATGGTGATCAAGGGCAAGGTAAAGCCGAAGCTCAGGATGGTAAAAGACCGCCGGGCGGTAAGGCGGATATTCAGGAAATCCAGACAAGAGTCTAAAAGGTCTTGATGAACAAGTGAGTGAACTGACTTTTTCATATTTTCCGGGATGTTCCCAGTCGGGGATAGCGGACGAATACGGAACCTCCACCGAAGCTGTTTGCACGGGCCTCGGAATCAAGCTGAAGGAACTTCCCGACTGGAGTTGCTGCGGCGCGTCTTCAGGCCACATGACCCGTGACCTTCTGGGGATCTCGCTTCCGGCGAGGAACCTCGCTATCGCGAAAAAAGAGGGACATGACATCATTACAGTATGCGCGGCGTGCTATTCGAGGCTCAAAAGTTCTCAGCTCCGGATACTGGAGGACGAGGATCTGGCGAAGAAAGTTGAGAGGGTTGTCGGAGCGGACCCGCGTTTTGAAGGGAAAGTCCGTCACCTTCTTGATGTCATTATCCGTGACGTGGGGCTTGAGCGCATAAAAGAAATTCGAAAGGTGGAGCTGGAAGGCTTGAAGGCGGTTCCATACTACGGCTGCCTTCTGGTGAGGCCGAGGGAGGTTTCCTGCTGTGACTCCATCGAGAATCCGGATGAGATCGACCGGATCGTAAGGTCGCTTGGCGTGGAGGTCAGGGACTGGTCGTACAAGACCGACTGCTGCGGAGGGAGCCTGTCGCTTTCCCGTACGGATATCGTCGCCAGGCTGGTCAATAATCTTTTCGACCGTGCCGAGGAGGCGGGAGCGAACTGCATCGTCACCGCCTGCCCCATGTGCCAGGGAAATCTCGAGATGAGGCAGGTGCCGGCGAAGTTCTCGTTCAAGCTGAACCACAAGATGCCGGTCTTCTACTTCACCGAACTGCTGGGTCTTGCGATTGGCCTGCCCGACGTCGATAAGTGGCTCGGTAAACATCTCATCGACCCATTGCCGCTTATAAGGCAACTGCAGTTATCCGGGGTATGAAGAGCAACCATGATTACTATTGGAGATACCTTCTGTGGAAGAAAATAAAGAGGAACAAAAAGTGGAGAAGGGAGGCCGGACAGTCGGCGCCGTAATGGTTGTCGGCGGCGGTATCGGTGCCGTGCAGGCATCTCTCGATCTGGTTGAGATGGGTTACCGCGTGTATATGGTGGAGTCGGGTCCATCCATAGGCGGTGTAATGGGCCAGCTGGATAAGACTTTTCCCACCAATGACTGCTCGATGTGCATACTCTCCCCAAAACTCGTCGAGGTCGGTTCCAATGAGAACATCCACATCTATACTTTGACCGACCTGGAGAGCGTGGAAGGCGGGCCCGGTGATTTCAGGGTGGGCTTGAGGGTTCGGCCCCGTTACGTTGATATCGACAAGTGTACCGGTTGCGGGATCTGCACCGGGAGCTGCCGGGTGAAAGTCTGGGATCCTTACAACGCTTCCCTGAGCAGGACCCCGCTGATCAGGGTACCGTTCCCCCAGGCGGTTCCGGGCGTGGCTTTTATCGATCCGTCAAAATGCCTGTATATCCAGAAAGGGAAATGCGGGAACTGCCTGGAGGCATGCGAGGCGGGGGCGGTTGATTTCAGCCAGAAAGAGAGGACCGAAACCGTAAACGTGGGTTCAATAATCATTGCCGCGGGTTACAAGACCTTCGATCCACATCTCAGGGACGAGTACGGGTACGGCCGCTACGATAACGTGGTTACCAGCCTGGAGTTCGAGCGGATCTTGGCCGCGAACGGCCCGACTGGCGGGCATATCGTGCGAAGGTCCGACGGAGAGCCGGTGCGCAAGCTGGCTTTTATACAGTGCGTCGGCTCAAGGGACGGCACTGTGGGCAACTCTTACTGCTCGTCGGTATGCTGCATGTACGCGACCAAGCAGTCGCTGATAGCCAGGGAGCATGTCAAAGACATTGAAGCCACTATTTTCTTCATCGACATGAGGGCGTACGGCAAGGGTTTTGAGGAGTATTACCAGAGGGCCAAGAACGAAATGGGTATCAAGTACACACGTTGCCTCGCTTCATACTGCAAGGAAGCCCAGCCGTCCAGAGACATTGTTGTCAGTTACACCGACGGAGAAGGAAATGTACTGCAGGAGAACTACGACCTGGTTGTTCTTTCCGTCGGCATGGAGGCCGACGTGTCGGGACTGGCGGAGAAGGCCGGGATTGAGCTGAACGAACACGGGTTTATTGAGGGAGAAGGTTTTCTTCCGGTGGTCAGCTCCCGCCCGGGGATTTATTCCTGCGGAGCGGTTGAAAGCCCGAAGGACATCCCCGATACCGTTATCCAGGCCAGCGCTTCGGCCTGCATGGCATCCTCGGGTTTAATTGATTCAAAGGGAGAGTTAATAGAGCACGGGGAGTATCCTCCGGAAAGGGACACGCGATACGAAGAGCCGAGAATTGGGGCGATTATCTGCAGGTGCGGCACAAATATCGCGAACACGGTTGACGTCCCGGCTGTTGTGGAACACGCGAAAACGCTGCCGGGTGTCGTCTTTGCCGACGAAAGGCTGTACGCGTGCAGCCAGGACACCCAGCAGTGGATACGGGACATTGTAAAAGAGAATAACCTCAACCGGGTTGTTGTTGCTTCCTGCACCCCCAGGACCCACCAGCCGCTTTTCCGGGAGACCATGCGCAGCGCGGGTTTGAACCAGTACCTGTTCGAGATGGCGAACATCAGGGAGCACTGCTCCTGGGTCCATATGGATTTTCCCGACGAGGCTACCGGGAAAGCGAAGCGCCTTGTCGAGATGAGCATCGCCAAGGCGGCACTTCTGGAACCGCTCGAGGAAGGGGTATCACCTGTCACCCATAAAGCCCTGGTGATTGGCGGCGGCGCGGCGGGGATGAACGCCGCTCTTCGTCTCGGTGACGCCGGGTTCACCACTTACCTGGTTGAGAAAGAGGCAGAGCTCGGCGGTAACATGCGCCACATTTATAAGACCTTGGAAGGCAATGACGTTAAAGCTTACATGAGAGAATTAATAGACAAAGTGACCGGCCATGACAATATAGAAGTTTTTCTTTCCGCCCGCATCTCACGTCTCGATGGTTTCATCGGGACATATCACACTGAGATCGAAACGCCTTCGGGCAAGGTCGAAGTCGAACACGGGGTAGTAATAACCGCTACCGGAGGGCAGGAGTATGAACCGGAAAACGGTGAATATGCCTACGGTGAGGACAAGCGAGTGATTACCCAGACTGAACTGGAGAGGATGATCCACGAGGACCCCGAAGCCGTCAGGCGTCTGAAGAACGTTGTTATGATCCAGTGTGTCGGTTCCCGGAGCGACCTTCGCCCGTACTGCAGTAAAATCTGTTGTGGTGTCGCGGTAAAGAACGCCATAGCGCTCAAGGAACTAAACGATAAAGCGAAAGTCTATGTGTGCAACCGTGATATCAGGACTTATGGAATGAAGGAAGACTACTACCTCGAGGCCAGGGACAGGGGAGTGGGGTTCATACGGTTTGAAAAGGATGAGCCGCCCGAGGTCAGGCCACGCGGCGGCGACGTGGTAGTAAAGGTGAAGGACCGGAATATGCGGGGCGAGGAGTTACTGATTCACGCGGACCTGGTTGTTCTTTCGGCGGGAGTAGTCGCCAACCCTGACGCTCTGGAACTGGGGCGGCAGTTGAAGGTGCCCCTGACTTCCGACGGATTTTTCCTCGAAGCCCATGTAAAGCTCCGTCCGGTGGATTTCGCCACAGACGGCGTATTCCTGGCGGGACTGGCCCATTACCCCAAGACCATCGCCGAAACCGTAACCCAGGCCTGCGCGGCCGCCGCCAGGGCCGAGTCGGTATTATCCCGTGAAAACGTTGTGACGGAGGGAACAGTCGCGAGAGTGGACGAGCGGCTCTGTTCCGGATGCGGCAACTGTGTCCTGCTCTGCAGCTATGAGGCCATAGAAATGGATGAAGAGAAAGGTGTAGCAAGGGTCAACAGTGCGCTCTGCAAGGGCTGTGGCGCCTGCACCGCCGCCTGCCCGTCGGGAGCCAACCAGCTCCTTGGGTTCAGGCCCAGACAGCTCCTGGCGCAGATCAAGGCCGCCTGCTCCGAATAAAGACCGGAATCTGGAATAAAAAAAGACAGCCTCGAAATTATCAGCCGCCCGCTTCTCGTTTTGCCACATATTTCTTTTCCTCCTGACTTTGACTCCTGATTTGCTTTATACCCGGGTACTCCTGCAAGGCTCTGACTCAAACCCTTCTTTAGACGGGGTCTATCCAGGCCCCGTAAAGCCAATCCCCTTGAACCCGGTGCTGAAAGCGAGGCTGTACTGTTCACAGAGATGGTGAAAATGCCGATCCATAGACTGGTGAAACAAATATGGAAAAATGGCATGGGGAAGAGATGATATGAACCTGTACTCTCTCATATTAGGGATAGCGATCATCATGAACACGGTGATCGGTTTTGCCGTTCTCGGCCTCGGTCCCCGGAGGATGGTCAACAGGTTCTTTTCCGTATCCATGCTCGGCTTTGCCCTGTGGGGCCTTGGTGTATATATCGCAAGGGTCTCAACTGAAACCGCCTGGGCTGTTTTCGGGTTGAACATCGCGGCGATAGGCTGGTGTTTCGCAGGGACGCTGTACCTGCACTTTACGCTGGTCCTGTCGGGGAGAAACGAACTGCTGAGGAAGACCTGGGTTTATTTTCTGTTGTATACGCCTCCGACTATTCTCTTGATGCTGATTTGGTTCACGGATCTTACACACAAGACCGAGGCGATTATGATCGGCAACTTCAGGGTAACACCGGGCCTGCCGCTCTCTCATATTACACAGACTTATACGGTAGCGATGTTTGCTTTGAGCCTGGTCTTGTTGTTAATTTACTGGCATTCGTCTGTCAGACATTTCAGCAAGACGCATGAACTGTACTTCATTGTTCTTTGTTCAATAACCGCTGTAGCCGCTCTATTTACAGAAATAATACTCCCCATCTTTGGAATCTACACCGTCGACATACCGGTTTTTGTGGCTCTGGCGATTACACCGATAATCGCGTACGGCCTTGTGACAAGGGGTTTTGTGATATCTCTTGAAACCGCGCTTGGAGACGCGATTACAAGGATACTGCACGACCCTGTAGTCCTGGTGGACTACAAGGGCTCTATCGAGCATGTGAACCCCTCGGTGCTGTCACTGACCGGTTATTCCGAGCGGGAGATCCTGAGCATGTCCTTTAATTCGGTTTTTGATGTACGGGGATTCACCTTTTCGGAGCAGGAAATCGGGGATATGTCACCGGGCGACAAGGAGCTTGGAAGGTGCGTAACCAGGGAAGGGGAATGGATTCCGGTTGAGGTCAGCTGGGCGGCCCTGCATTACGGTGGAATGGTGGTCGGGTTCGCGGTTGTAGCGCATGATATGCGGGATGCTTTCGAACTGATGCAGGCCGAGGAAATTGCCAGGGTGGCGACAGTTGAGGCCAAGGCCCAGCGCAAGCTGACAGAAAACCTTAGAGAGGTCATAAACATCGCCGCCCATGAACTGAGGCATCCGGCGGCCGCCATACGGGGCAGTATGATGCTTATCAACTCTTTACTCGAAGGGTCGGACGACCCGGCTGTCGAGACAGCGGTTGGAAGCATGAAAGCGGCCGAGGAAAGGCTGGCCCACCTTGCTAATGAGTTGTCCGATATGTCCCGAATTGAAGGTGGAAGGTTCAGGCTTTACTATTCAGACTTCAAGTCGGAGGAACTGGTAAAAACCAGGGTGGAAGAAGTCAGGTCAAGACATGCTCTGGCCAGGATATTCGTAAACGGCAACGGGCACAGCTCCGATATCCATGCCGACGAAGACAAGATCGGTGAAGTCCTGTCGATACTGATCGACAACGCGGTGAAGTTCTCGCCGGAGGGAAGCGAAATAAAGGTCTGGTGGAAGCAGAGCAAAAAGGGAACAGCGTTCTATATCGCCGACAGGGGGCCGGGCATCTCAGAGGAGAACAAGGCGAAGGTATTCGACCGGTTCTACGAAGTCGAAGGTCCGCTTAACCATTCCCTGCCGGGCCTCGGCCTCGGCCTTTACATTGCCAAGACGATTGTTGACGCTCACGGCGGAGGCATAACCGTCGACGCAAGAGAGGGCGGAGGGTCCGTTTTCAGTTTTACCGTCCCTTCCGCCGCCGTTGAGAGCAACTGATTCATCTATTTCTTGACGCGCCAACCCATTGAATTATTTTCTAATTGAACGGGATTTATATAAAAGTGCAACCTTTCCCAACCGGAAAGCATTTACTGACAAAAGCGATATACTTGTTCCGAGCTGCCGCGTTTGAATCGATAGAGGAGCTTCTTGAATTAGCCGAGTCGGTAATCAATGCATCTGACTGAATAAAAGAGTAAGCATTACCCGGTGGCTGTTCAAAGCTGCGCGCAGGTTTCGATTTCCGTGGCCGATGGGGCTGTCCCGGCATCCAGGGCGTCCTGGTCTGCCATCGCTTTTATCAGTTCAGCGCCGAAGAAAGTAACCATTCCAAGCAGGTGAAGCCAGACTAATATACCTATAACGCCGCCTATTACCCCATAGAGCACGTTTGCTCTTGAGATCTCCGTGAAATAGATGTTCAGAAGGTACTGGATTATCAGGAAAAGGATGCCCGATATTATTGAGGCTTTGACCACATGAGAGAGCGGCTGTTTGACTGCTGGAATCACAAGGTAGATAAAGAAAAAAAGCAGGATGCTCGTCAGAATGGTCACCAGAATCGTGGTGCCATGATAGAGAATCTTGTAACTGATATGGCCGGGTTCCGTCAGTTTAGATATTAATGAAGTCGAAATGAAGTGGAAAGATATGCTCGCGGTGAAGAGAAGGACGATGACAAGAATCAGAAACCCCGCGACCGTTCTTCTGACGATAAAGTTCTGCTTTTTCTCCGGCCATATCCTTCCGAATCCCTTTGCGATGGCATTGAAGAGCCTCGTGCCCGACCACAGGAGGCCGACAAGACCGATCGCGCTTACCAGGCCGCGGTTCCGGGTTATCGAGCCTAGAGTGTTCTGGAAGCTTTCCCCAAGGTCGGGGAGCGCATCGTAGATGTTTTTCATTATCCGTGTGTACAGATCGGGATCTGAGTGCAGAACGTAACCGAGGATTGCCGACATAAACAGGAGAAGCGCGAAGATCGCCATGAAGGCGTTATAGGCGAAGTATCCAGAGTGAATGGACATCCGCTCTTTTCTGAACTCTTTCACCGCGGAGAACAGGACCCTGACCGACCTGTGATTTTCCTGAAGCGAGCGCGAGTGCTTGACAAAGAACCCCTTTATCTCACTATAGAGTCTCAAAACCTTGTTCTTAATTGTCATGTATAAAAGTTCTTTTGCCATATGACGAGCATCATTCCGTTTGATCTTAATGCTGAGTTTGTTAACAGAAGAACACCCTAATAGTAAACTAAATTTCCGTGATATAGTATTCCAGATCGCGTTTGAGCGAAGGAGGCATGATCTTGTCATCGCCTGTAATAATCACTGAATCGCTGACAAAGCATTATGGGGAGACGGTTGGTGTAGAAGGCCTGGATCTCGTGGTGGAAGAAGGGGAGATCTACGGTTTTCTCGGCCCGAACGGCGCTGGAAAGACCACCACGCTTCGCCTGCTGCTCGGCCTTATCGAACCGACGGGCGGGAAAGGGGAGATTCTCGGGCACAATATCTGGACCGGTACTGTAGAGGTAAAAAAGAAAGTTGGATACCTTCCCGGCGACGCATCGCTTTACAAAGAGATGACCGGTGAAGCCCATATCCGTTTTCTATCAAAGTTTAACGGCTGCGATGAAAAGAACGGGCATGAGCTGGCCACCCGCCTCGAGCTCGATCTCGAGAAAAGAGTGGAGGACTGTTCGCGGGGAATGAAACAGAAGCTCGCTCTGATCCTCGCCTTGATGAAGAAGCCGCCTGTTCTGATAATGGACGAACCCACAAACGCGCTCGATCCCCTTACTCAGCATTTGCTTTATGAGCTTCTCCGCGAGTATCGCGATGAAGGGACCACAGTCCTGTTTTCATCCCATAACCTGCCCGAGGTGGAGAGGATCTGCAGCAGGGTCGGAATCATTCGTGATGGACACCTTTCCAGGGTCGAAAAAATAGAGGACCTGGGGGCAAAGAGGATCCGCAACGTTGAAGTGGTCTTCGAGGGTCAGGTCCCGGCCGGGCTCGAGAGTATACCGGGAGTGAGTGACGTCGAGATAAACGATGACCGGGTCCAGCTCAAGTTGAAAGGCAACATCAACCCCCTTATCAAGAAAATCGCCGAGTATGACGTGGTGGACATGAGCTTTACCCATGCCAGCCTCGAGGATGTATTCCTGGAATTTTACGGGAAGAGCGAGGGGGGGGAGCCCTCTTGAAATTGAACCTCATAGCAAAGGTAATGCGTGACAGGTGGAAAGGCCTTGCCACCTACTCATTCGGTATCTTCGTTTACGGAGCCCTCATGACCGCGATTTACCCCGCTTTGAGCGGCATCGAAGGCTTGACGAAGTACACCAAAGCCATGCCGGATGTTGTCATGAAGCTTTTCGGCTCTACGGGTGAGATCAACTTCATGAACTTCAATAACTACGTAGGCCTCGAGTTTCTTTCACTGATGGTCATAGTGATCGCCGCGCCTTTCGTCATAGGCTTCGCCGACCAGATGGTATGCGGCGAGCTTTACGAGGGAACGCTCGAACTCCTGATGTCTCAGCCGATCAGGCGGTGGGAGATGCTTTCGAGCAA
>JAFGMY010000107.1 GCA_016927325.1 Actinomycetota bacterium
GAGTACGGGCCTTTCGAAGAAGCCTGCAAGAGGGTGGACATGGGAGGAAAAGTCAAGTACTACCATACCGAGAGCGGCGTAATACGCTACAGTAAGTTCGCTTTCAGTCAGAAACTGATTCCGATGGACACCATGTTCGAGAAGCTTGATTCCGAAGCCATCGCGAAAATAAAAACCGAAATCGTTCCCCCGATGATGAAAATGATAGAGAAGATCGCCGGGCAGTTTGATGAGGTATCGGTCCGGGAAATGATGAACAATGCTTCAAGCAGCACCGCAATCCACAGCCTTATGAACCACATGAACTGCATCGTCACCTGGCTTCCCTATTGGGAGACCTCTTTCGGAGAGTTGATAAGAATAATGAGCCAATCGATTACCGGGATAGTCGGTGCCATGGAAGACAACACTATTATGCTCGGCTACCCTAAGGGCGGGCTGATCTCATACCCCAACGCACTGGCAGAGGGAATCATCAACTGCGGAGGCGAAGTAAAAACAAATACCGGCGTCAAGCGGATTCTAATCGAGGACGGCAAGGCAGTGGGTGTTGAGACAGATGCGGGAGAAATCTTCAAATCAGGCATAATCATAAGCAATGCAGGCATTAAAGAAACGGTATCAAAGCTCGTCGGGAAAGAGCACTTCGAAAGCAGTTACACGGAAAAGATAGGGAAGCTCACGCCGTCTCTCGCGGTTTACTGCGTCAGGCTCGCGCTGGATAAGCAGGTAATGGACAACGACTTCACATTCTCCGCGCCATGCGAGGACGTCCAGGAGTACGATCGTATAATGCTTGAGGAGAAAAGGATCCCCGATACACTCGCACCGATAATGGCCACCTCCCCGTCGATCATGGATCCCTCGATGGCCCCGGAAGGCAGACAGCTGGTAATAGTCATCAGCCCATGCCCGTACGGCCCGGAGGATAACTGGCCGAAGTGGGAACAGAAAGCGCTCGATTCGATTGAATACTCCTACCCCGGGATAAAAGACCACATCATATGGAAAGACTTCCTCACGCCGGGAACCTATGCGGCTCTTGGAGAGGAAGGATCGCCGCTTATAGGTATTGGGCAGACATATAAACAGGTAGGCAAAAATCGCCCGTCATCAATATCGCCGGTAAAAGGTCTTTACCATGTCGGTGCTGAGGCAGGCAAGGGCAGTTCCGGAATCGGGATGGAGCTCGCATCTATCAGCGGCCTGCGGTGTGCCGATTACATTACCGGCAAGCTGACCGAAGAGGTATAAAGAAAGAAAGCCGCACAGGCTGTTTTCCTGGTTTGAAGTGTGGGCTCATTGAGAAAGCCTGGCTCGGCAATCAAATTCAAGCAATCCTGTTTGGGGATCGCCGTACTTCCGGTCGCACCCCGAAACTTGAGTTTTGATTATCACCTCTTAAACTCTTGCTATATAGCAGACAATAAAGGCATCAATCATGCCGGGGGAAATGAAAAAACTGTACTAGGTAAATACCATGTAATTCACTGCCAGGCAAAATTAACGTGGAGTAGCTATGCGTAAATTACTTAGTCAACTCAATCCTGCCTGAACCGTCAAATTCAACAGCGTCGAACCTCTTGATATCCGATGTTATTCCTTCAAATGCAACCAGCATCGCCTGCTGGCTTCCAGGGTTAACATTGTCGATATCGAGATAGGTATTGTGAATGTTTACCGCTTCATTATAAAGATCAACATTGTCCTGGGGCAAAGCTTCCATGTAAGTGCCCAGCAATTCAATAGCATCAGCGCCGAGAACCTCTCTACCGTCGGCAAGTACCGCTATAGTATTGTAATAAGAACAATCAACAGGTTCCTCCGATCCATTATTAATAATCACACTTGCGTATGCATAAGCTTCAGCCGGAACACCACCAGCCACCCGGATTCTCGTGATGAGATCGTTGAAATATGTGCAATTCTGCTGCTGGGCCGGGTATTCAAGAGATACAGTGACATCATCTATGGTTCCCGAATATACACCAGGCCCGGAATAACCGGATTGCTTTTCCACAGACTGTGTTTCAGCGGTCTTACTGCCATTACTGGAACAGCCGATTACAGACAACGCAATAAAACAGATAATACAAAACAATACGGCAGTCTTGGACAGTTTCATCCAGATACCCCATTTCCGGTGACTTCTCAGCACCTAATAAATCACCTTGGTTCCCTTTATTCTGCTCAGCAGACCGATCACTTTATATTTCGATTTTCGTTCCTTAGAAGCCTGCAGGTCAAAAAGTGGAGACAACCTGTTTCCTTTTTCGTGAATTCCCTCCCGGGTGTTTCTGTAAGTACAGGAAATGAGTCTATACCCATCTGTGTTGAAATCTTGAAATAATAGGTTATTTAGCGATAGAGTAGTAATATCTAAAAAATACCGTTTCAGTATGGAATTGTCTGGCTGCAGTACTCCGCTAACATTTCGACGATCAACGGTCTATTTTATCTTGGGGCCGGTATGGGCAGCAGGGGGCTGTATTGAGATAACAACACGGAGCATCAAAGACTTTTTCAAGGAACTCGGCAAGGGTACGCCGCCGATTTTACTGACTTAATTTAATTGAATAGAAATCAAGTTTGTCGGGACAATGTCTAAGGAGGTATCTGGATGGGCTATGACGCGATTATTGTCGGCGCCGGGCTGGGAGGTTTAGCGTCCGGAGTTGCTCTTGCAGCCAAGGGCAAGAAGGTGCTGGTCCTTGAGAGGATGGACTTCATCGGCGGAAGGTGCTCCAGCAAAAGGGTAGACGGCTGGACAATGGACATCGGCTGTCACTTTCTTTTCGGCTGCGAGCACGGCTCCTTCGGCGATGCGGCCAGGCGGATAGGCAGAGAGATCAAGTTTTTTCACCCTACCGATTACCGGTTAAAGGTCAGGGACTCAATGCTGGAGTTTGATTGGGAATCCATTGTGGTCACCCGCCCCGGCAGCGACACCGTGACTATCAATACGGGGGAAGCCTACCACGGAATGATGGACCATGTGCCCCGCCCGCTCATATCTCTTGCAAGGCTTATGATGACCCCGCTTCTGCCGCGTCTGGGCAAAATAGCCTCTCCGATCATCAACAGGATGGATAACATCACGATGAAAGAGATGCTCGACAGATACATGACCTGGCCGGCTGTCCGTGACTTCGGTGAATTTTTCCAGCTTGCCGGTTTCTGCACCCCGTCCTGGCTGACCGCTTACAGCGAACTCATGAGAACGGGCCTGGGGTTCGTTGGGTACTACAAGCCCGGAAAAATGAAACCGGCGGAGCTTATGGGGTACCCGATAGGCGGGCTGCAGGCGATACCGGACACCTTTGCCGAAGGCATCCTGGAGCGCGGCGGCGAGATCCGCACCGGCTCCAATGTCAAAAAGGTGATAATCGAGGGTGGCAAGGCAGCCGGGGTCGAACTCGAAAGCGGCGAGGTAATCAAGTCGAACGTCGTCATCAGCAACGGCGGAATCAAGGAAACAGTAAGGGACCTTGTAGGTGAAGACCAGTTCGACAGGAACTACGCAGAAAAAATCGAAAAACTTGTACCCGGCATCAGCGGCTTTACCCTGAGAGCCCAGATGGACAGCAAAATCTCAGACCTTGAGCTGGGTTTCAACATCCCTGTACCTGACTGTGAAGAATACTTCCACGAACTCTGGGACCGGCGCATCATCGGAGACTACGCGCCCCCGGTTATGCTCTCAAGCCCATCCAACATGGACCCGGGAACATGCCCGCCCGGCAAACAGATTATACTGGCCGTAGGCTCCAGCATGCTGCATACCGATGATGACCACAATAAGATCGAGAAGTACGCGATCGAGTCGGTTGACGGGATTATCCCCGGTTTCAAGGACCATATCGAGCGGTGTGACCTCATGACCCCGAAAACATACGCCGCGTTCGGAGAAGACGACGCCCCGGTTATCGGGATTGCGCAGTCGATTGGACAGGTCGGCAAGAACAGGCCTTCCAGCGTCTCCCCCCTGAAAGGGCTCTTCTTCGTCGGTGGAGAGGCAGGGAGGGGAATATCCGGTGTTGCCTGCGACATGGCGACAAACTCGGGTCTTGCCTGCGGTGATTACATATTGAAAAAGTTGTAGACACATCTTGAATTGATATAAAAGACCCCGGAGCGGGGCTCAGTCCCGGACTCAGGGTCTTAAAGCAGCATTTTCAGCTAAGGAGGTTTTCATGAGTTACGATGCGATTGTCATCGGCTCCGGTCTGGGAGGGTGCGGCGCGGCGGCGGCACTTACCGGCGCGGGCAAGAAGGTTCTTATCCTCGAGCGGTTGGATGTAATCGGCGGAAGGTGTTCCACATCGAAGTCCAGAGACGGTTTCAGGATAGACATCGGTTGTCATCATCTCTTCGGGTGCGAGCACGGCGCTTTTGAAAAAGCTGCAAAGCTTGTAAACAGAGGCGGCGTAATCAAGTTTTCCCATCCGACCAAACTGACCTTATTAATACATGACAAGAAAATCATTATCGACGGCGATAGTATAACCAAGACCGGAGGCGGCGCCGATGAAATCATCATAAACCTTGCCGAACTCATAAAGCAGACGAACAAATTTCTGCCCCCTAAAATGAGGCAGTTGAGCTACGCCATGATCGGCAGGACCACACCGATTCTAGGCGCCCTGCTGGCGCCACTCACCAGGAAGCTGGATAACGTCTCTATCAGGAGCATGCTGGAGAAGTACATGGACTGGCCTATGATTATTGACTTCCTCGAACTACTGCAGTTCGCTGGATGGGGCACCCCCTCCGTTATGACGCCGGTCAGCGAAGGCATAAGGACCATGCTTGGTTTTTCGGAATGCTTTGAGTATGGAATGGGTGTCAGGGAGATCGTAGGTTACCCGATAGGCGGCCTTGGTACTATTCCGGAAACGATATGCGAGGGCGTCCGGGAGATGGGGGGGGAAGTCCGGCTCGGCGCGGGCGTGAAGAAGATCATCGTCGAGGGAGGAGCGGCGGTCGGCGTAGAGATGGATGACGGTGAAGTGATCAAGGCTCCGATCGTCATAAGCAATGCCGGTGTCAAAGAGACAGTCGCCGACCTCGTAGGCGAGGAACACTTCGATCCAGCGTACGCGAAAAAGGTCAGGGAACTGATTGTCGGGATATCATGCTTCTGCATAAGGGCTGCGCTCGATACCAAGCTGACAGATAACGAAGGGCTTTTCGTGGTGCCCCAGAAAGATACCCTCGGCTACTATGACAAACTGTGGAACCAGAAGATAACACCACCGGGAATGCCGGCAATGATGTGGAGCGTTCCATCCAACTACGACCCGACTGCCGCCCCCGAAGGCAAGCAGCTGGTCTATTTTGTCGGCCCGCTGATGTGGGGTTCCAGCGAGCCGTGGAACAAACCCGAGCAAGACGCGATCGACGCCATGGAGCTTATGATCCCGGGTGTAAAAGATCACCTGATGTGGTATGAGTACCTGACACCGGATACCTACGCGGCACTCGGCGAGGTCGGCTCGCCGGCAATCGGAATAGCCCAGTGCATAGGCCAGGTTGGCGAAGACAGAACCTCAGCGATTTCACCGCTCAAGGGTCTCTTCTACGTCGGCGCCGAGGTGGGCAAGAACATGTCGGGCATCGGCACAGAGATGTCGACAAGGATAGGCCTTGCCTGCGGTAACTACATAGTCAAGAACAGTGATTTAACCGGTTTTGGAAAGTTAAAGAGCACAGCAACCAGGTACATCGGCGCGGCTCCCGTTATAAAGGCTTTTAAAACTGCAAACGACATGCCTTAATAAATATACCGAATTCCACAAACCTGTTTATCGAAAACATTTGGGGTTCAAGTCCAGTGGTTTGCGAATGCCGCAGGACTTGAACCCCTTTTTTATGACATGAAAACGCACACCGCAAACGTGTTCCTGAAACACACGAATCCTGTCGTAACCATGTAATCTTAAGATTTACGGACCCCGTCATTCACCAATGGTACAGGTCCCGGCGCCGCGCGAGTTCCAGTACAGCGAACGCTCGGCAATGACCTCCATCCCCGCAGTCAAGCATGAGACCATAACCGCGGCTGAGCCGTTGGGCACGGAGTCGGCCATGTTGAAAGTCATCCTCGAGTTGCCCGGTATCCAGGCATTGGTACTCACAGCTCCGACTCCATCCTCCATCAGGTAGGTCACCTGTACCAGGATGTCGGTGGCGTTCGGGTTCTGCACCAGAGTCCAGGTCTCTCTGCCGTTGGAACTCTGCCCGTCAGGCAGGTGCCAGACCTGGGCAGGCCCGGTGACACCTATCGTACCGTGGCAGGCTTCACCGGTACCATTGTCCCAGTACATCGAGCGGCTGGCCACTATAGGCTGCGATCCGTGCACCATGGTGGAGAAATCAGTGCTCTCCATTCCGACGGCGTCGCTTACCTTTATGGTCTTGCGCGAATCGGGCGGCATCTGAAACCCTGGCTGGGTAACCAGTCCGGCAGGTGTCATGTAGCTGACCTCGATGTCTGCGGGTACGTGGTTTGGGTTCTGTATCAGGACATAAGTGTTAAAACCCCAGGCAGTGGTACCCTCGGCCAGGTAGTAGCTGTCGGACGGCTCCATGGCGGCCAGGGAACACTGGCCTTCCCGCATGTTGTTCCGGTACATCGAACTCTCCACCACCACCGGCCCGGTGGAAGCGACCACCACCGACGCGTCTGCCGCGCCTATATCGGCCGCCATGTTGAAACTCTCCCTGGAGTTTGCCGGCACGGTCTTCTGGAACGACACGGGCTCCGAGCCCTCGATCATGTAGGTGATGAGAACATCTACTCCAAGGTCGTTCGGGTTCTGCACCAGGGTCCATGTCTCGAAACCCCAGTTCGAAGAGCCCTCCGGCATAAACCAGGTGGTGTCGGGCGAGGTGGCTCCGATGGAGCAGTGCCCCTCGGGAGAAGCAGCGCCGGGGCCGGTCCATGTCATGGTACGGTCCACCGCGATGGAGTTCTCCCCCGAGCACTCCACCAGCGTTGAAAAGTCCGCCTCGCCCACCTCGTCCGCCGGGTTAACCGTCACCTGACTCAAGGCGGGCAGGCCCACCAGTTGGCTCACGGTCCCCCCGCCCTGGACCATATATGTTACCTCAGCTGTGAGGCTCTCGGTATTGGGGTTCTCTATCGTAATGTCCGTTGAAAAACCGTGCGCGGTCGAGCCCTCCGCCAGATACCAGTTCGGGGCCACATACTGGTTGAACATGACCACCACGTCACGGTCGGCGGTAACGTTGTTTACCACGTACGGGTTCGATACGGTCACCGGCTCTCCGTTGTCGGTGATTCCCGCGATGTGATAACCGTCGGCTGGAGAGATGGACACCGAGGTGGTATCGCCGTAAAACACCTGCCGGATGCCGGGATTCACGGCTCCCCGCCCGCCACCGACAGATGCGCTCACGGTGTAGGTACGACGTTTAAACGACACCACGACATCGTGGTCGGAGTCCACTCCTTGTATGAAATACGGGTCTTCCAGTGGCATCTGGACGCCTTTGTCCACTATCGACGCCACCTCATACCCGTCATCCGGAACTATGTCTATGGTCGCTGTGCCCCCATGCATCACCCAGTCCTGCGAGGGTGTAATGGAGCCGTGCCCGCCGGCAACGGCCGCCTTTATCTCGTAGATGTTGCGCATGAAAACCGCAAAGACGTCGTGGTCCTCCGCCATGTCACGAATAACGTATGGGCTCGATGGACCGGCGAAAGCCCCGTTGTCCACGATGAACACTACACTGTAACCCTCGTCCGGAGTCACATCGACTGAAGCGGTGCCCCCGAGTGCCACCTCCTGCGTGGCCGGGTCGACCTCGCCACCCGCATTGGAATCCGCGGTTATCGTATACATGTCGGAAGCGAACGTTACTACCACAGCGTGATGCTCGGTAACCGGGTCGATGACATAAGGGCTTTCAGGGTCTTTCGCCACGCCGTTGTCGGTGATGGTCGCGATGTGATAGCCGGAGTCGGGGATTATGTCCATAGAGGCAGGGTCCCCCGAGGGTATCCTCTGTATCTCCGGATCTACAGTTCCGTTACCTCCCGCGACGGTAGCGGCCACCATGTAGTCCGTCTGGGCAAACGTGGCGATGACCACATGGTCGTCGTCTATATCCTCGATGACGTATGGGCTTTCGGGGTCTTTCGTAACTCCATTGTCGGTAATGGTCGCGATGTGATAGCCGGAGTCGGGGGTTATCGCTATCGAAGCGTCTCCGAGATAGGGCCTGTTCTGAGCGGCCGGCTCGACGGTGCCGTACCCGCCGGCCACGTAGGCATTCACCGTGTACTCATTCAACTCGAAGCTGACGATAACGTTATGAGCCTCAGTGACATTGTTTATCACGTAAGGGTCTGCTATTGCCTGCGTAACGCCGTTGTCTATGATGGACGAGGTGTGGTAACCGTGGTCGGGTAAGAGGTCGATGGCCGCGTCGCCCCCATACGGCACCGACTGGGTCTCCGGGTCGACAGTTCCATTGCCTCCCGGTACCGACGCATTGACCGCATACTGGTTCCGCTCGAACGAGACCTTGACGGTGTGGTCAGCCTTGATGGCGGGTATTACGTAAGGGTTGGAGACAGGCATGACCGCCCCGTTGTCAGTTATCGCCGCTATGCTGTAGCCTTCGTCCGGCGTAATGTTGACCACCGCGTTATCGTTATAGTTGTACTGCTTGCCGGCTGGTGCCACAATGCCGTGCCCGCCCACCACCGACGCCGTTACCGTATAGACGTTGGGGGCGAACGAGAACACCACGTTGTGCGAGCCCTTGACGCTGTTTATCACGTAAGGGTCGGACAGGGGCACCGACTTGCCGTTGTCTTCTATCCGGGAGAGGTGGTAACCCTGGTTCGTCGAGCTGTATATGCGGGCGGTCTCCCACCTCCAGGTCTTCTGCGATTTCGGGTTTACATCCCCGAACGGCGCGGCAGGGTTGACGGAAGCGTTAATAGTGTACCGGAACGGCAGCGCCTGCGCCTCCTGCGCTAACGGAGACAACGCCAGCGCCAGTGCCACACACACAAGCACCGCGAGCAGGCGTGTTGAACGAGAAGCAAATGAACGAGACCTCAACATAACCACGCACCCCCCATCTTAGTAAAATGCCACATTTGCGTTTATGCCTTAACTCGAATTCCCCCGGCGCCAACCAGGCCGCAGGCCCATCGAGTATAAAAGGAGAAATTAAGTGCCGGATCTCGACAGGCTGATCAGAAAGCCTTTCGGGTCCGCATCCTTCGCTATATCCACCAGATATTCTCCAATTACCCGGCAAAACCTGCGTAACCGCACCCTCGAAATAGTACTGGATTTTTTCCGGTGCAATCCATTGCATTCAGTTAACAGTGTATTTGCCGAATTTATCCGAAAGATCTTCCCCGATTACAGCAATTCATGAAACGCCGGGAGTGAATATTTATTTTTCATACAGGCAAACGGGCAATCAAGTTGAACTTTTTGAGATCGTGCAATATTTTTCTCAAAGTTTTTAAATCGAACAACTGAAGGGGGTTCTTTTTATGGGTAATTCACAAACCTGCACCTTCAGGGGACTTTTTCCAGGTATTCCGCAAGGATACTTGTACCGGGGATGTCGTCATAGTTTCCGCCTCAGGTTCCGGTGACTACGGTGATGATGTAAACACCCAGTCTTCGATCACGTCTGACGGAAAGTTCTTAGCCCTCGGCTCTGAAACCGACAACCTGATCACCCCGGCACCGAAAACAACGACATCGCAATTACCTTCCAGACCAATGACAGGCAGGTGGCGGCCGCGCCGCGACCTTTACCCTGCAGCCGGAGACACGAAGGACCGTACTGTTAAACGACCGACAACAAACAGTAAGGCATGAACCCAATTCAGGAGTTGATAACAGACGATAAGCGGTAAATAAGTGGCAGCGGACATCTCTTTGATGCTAAATTACAGAGCAATGTAAAGAACGCAAGAACCATCGGGCTCCGCAATCCCCGCGGAACCCGGAAAGCAGTAATGGGAGGTATTGATTTGGCATCAAAGAAAATTCCCGACGCGGCATTGAAAGAACTACAGGACGCAATAGGTGAAGATAACGCGTCCGCCGACCCAGGTTTACTCGAGGTCTACTCCTACATGAACAGCCTGATGAGCGCGATGATCGGGTTGTGGTGGGTAAGGCCGGTGGCGGTCGCAATGCCGGCAACAGTTGAAGAAGTTCAAAAAGCAGTAGCAATATGCAGGAAGTACAACCTCAAGATAAAGCCGCATTCCGCTGCATGGGGCATCTGGGCCCTCGCGGGCGGCAGCGATGTTGTAATACTCGACTTAAGGCGCATGAAGCAGCTTCTCGAGATTCACAAGGACGATGGCTATGTTGTTATAGAGCCTTACTGCACCTCGGGAGAGCAGCAGATAGAGGTCATGAAGCACGGCCTCAACTGCCACGTGAACGGCGCGGGCCCCAACGCCTGCATCCTTTCCAGCGCGACCAGCATGCAGGGAAGCGGTGGAACGTCTATGTCGATGTCCAACTCCGAGCGCAACTGCCTCGGTGTTGAGCTGGTCACCTCCGACAGCGAGATTGTCTACTTCGGCTCCCCAGGGACCCCCAACGCGGGGTACTTCTGCGGCGATGGCCCCGGACCGTCCCTGAGGGGAATGA
>JAFGMY010000108.1 GCA_016927325.1 Actinomycetota bacterium
CTACAGCCTGAAATTTAATTATATTTCACAAGGGGGTCATAGCATGGCTGACAAAGAGTACCTGTTCCCTTCAAGAGAGTTTTCCGAAGAGTTCTTCCGTTTGTGCCAGGCAAGCGAGGGTTTGAGTAAGGTGTTAAAACCCTGGGGAACCAACTTCAATGGAGACATGTGTTTCGTGTTCCAGGAAATTCCTCTCGACAACATTGACAAGTGTCCCGAAAATGTACAAGCCTACCTCAAAGAAAACGTGCACGACGGCAGCCTTTATCTCTACTACGAGTGCAATGGCGCAATGAACAGCTGGACGCCTGCGCCTCCGGAAAAGGAAAATGACGCAGGTTATGTCTACTTCGGTACATTCCCGTTCTGGAAAGAGATATTCGCCAATGAGAAGGAGTTCGTAAAGGAAGTCCTCTCGGGACGAGTAAGAATTAAGGGCGATATGGCAATGCTCATGAGAAACATCAAGCTGATCCCGGAGATGCAGAAAGTTGTAGTCGATCTCTCAGCGAACGCTACATTCATTGATGATCTTTAAATGACGCATATCCAGAGGAATATACGGCTCAATCCAATTTGAGAATATTTCTCAGACCGGTAAAGTAAATTGATTTCAGGTTTTAGGCCGTCTTTCGGTATTCAAATACAGAGAAGGCGGCCTTTTTCATAAGGAGGGCAACATGGCATGCGAATGCAATGAATGCAGGGAGTTCGGCGGGCCGGACCCGGGTAAAATGAAAATGAAGTTCTTCGTGGGCTTGATACCAATGTTTGCTGTCGCAATGGCTGGTCTCGTAAAGGAAAAGCGGTGGAAGGAACTGAAAATAATGGGCGCCACCGCAGCGGTATTTTTCACGATCCCTCGGTACCTGATATGCGCCAGGTGTGACGGCTACGGCAAGAACTGCTACGCGTACTACCTCGGGAAACTTACCTCCATGTATCTTCCGAAAGTCGAAGGGAAGAAAGTCGGCCCTCTCGGGCTGAGCATAGAAGCGATATGCCTTTCCATTATGACCATGACGCCGGCATGGGGCTTGCGGAAGAACCTGCCCATGCTGGGTCTTTATGGAATGTTTTCAGAAATAATGGCCCTTCTGCACCTCAACCACGCATGCCGGCACTGCTACCTGACCGCCACAGACTGGAGAAAAAGTTGTCTAATAGGACAGGTGGGCAATCTTATATTCGGATACGAAACCGACGCTGAAAAGCGCGGCTTCAAAGTGGACAGGTAATCTTTCTTTGGTACAGGGTTACTTTGGTGCCGGGTATACCCGGGACCAATCACCGATCACTTCCCGATTATCGCGACGCTGCACACATTCTGATTGGGTACTCCACCGAGATTGTGCGCAAGCCCCAGTCCGGCGTCCTTGATCGCCCTGTCCTCAGGCCAGCGTCCGAGAAGCTGATTATAGATCTCATAGAGCATCCTCAGGCCTGATGCACCGATCGGGTGGCCGAAGCACTTCAGGCCTCCGTCGGTCTGGCACGGCACTCCCCCGTCAATGTCAAAGAAACCGCCGAGCACGTCTTCCGCGGCGTGGCCAGGCTCGCTTATCCCGAGATCCTCCATGGTCGCGAACTCGGTTATGGAAAAGCAGTCGTGCACCTCCATAAGGCTCAGTTCGGTACGAGGGTCCGAGATGCCTGCTTCGGCGTATGCTTTTTCGGCGGCTCTCCTGGTCGTAAGCATCCCGGCCCCGTCCCATGCCGTATACTGCATCTCTTCCCCCGAGCTTACCGCAATCTGAAGCGCTTTAACCTTGACCGGATCAATACCCGGTTTTATCCTCGCCGCGTTCTCCGGAGTGGTGACTATGGCACAGGCGGAACCGTCACTGACGCCGCAACAGTCGAACAGCCCCAGCGGGTAAGCAATAATCGGAGAGTCCGCTATCTGCTCTTTTGTAACCGGTCTTCGCATATGCGCCCTCGGATTCCTGGCGCCGTTCTGGTGGCTCTTCCACGAAATGTGCGTCATCGACTCCTTGATTTTTTCCATCGTTACTCCGTACCTTGCGCTGTATGCGGTCGCGAGCTGGGCAAACATGCCCGGCGGAGTCGCGTTCGGTCCTGTCATCCTGCTCATCTGGCCGAAAATAGGTGAATCGGGAAGTCCTCCGTACCCGGTATCCTTGAGTTTTTCCACACCGATCGCCAGAGCCGTATCATAAGCGCCGCTTGCAACCGCATAGCAGGCACCCCTGAACGCTTCGGTTCCCGACGCGCACAGGTTCTCAGTCCTGGTAATGGGAATACGGGGCAGGTGGAGCGCCCTCCCGAGAAACAGCCCGCCTTTTCCGATATTGACCTCATCCATGTGATGTGACAGCCATGCAGCCTCGATGTCCCTGATTTCGATTCCGGCATCCGCAAGACACTCCAGTAAAGCTTCAATGACCAGATCCTCGGAAGAGTCGTTCCACCTCTCACCGAACTTGCTGCACCCCATGCCGAGAATAACCACTTTATCCCTGATACCTTCAGCCATCTAATTCACCTCCCCGGCAACCGGGACAGCTTTCCAGAAGTAGTTGGTAACGTCCCTCACCTTGTCGTAAAACTTTATCCTGAACGTGAAATCGACCGCCTTGCCTACCGCGAGGTCTTCCATAGTGCAGTCGGTAAACTCAATCGGGAGTCTGCCGCCTCCGCCGATATCCACCCCGCCATACATTGCGGGGGGATTAATCGTCGCCGTCAGCATATCCGCAGTGAAGCTGAAGATCGTTCCGCCCTTTTCGGACAGGTACACCGGCTCCATCTCGTCAATCGCGCCGCAGGAGGGGTTCACGCATATCCTCTGCTCCGGGTACTGCTGAGTTCCGCACCGCCTGCAAACGGATCCACGCAGGCCGTATATCATCTCATGGCTTCTCCAGATCAGAGAAAACCTCGTCTCCTTGTCGGTTTCGGCACGGAGCCCCTCATCGGCCGGTACTATCCGCCGCCAAACCAGGTATTTCATATAGTTATCGAGTTCCCGTTTTCTCCCGATGTACCCGGACACGCCCTTTCGCGGCGAATAGTTTTCGATCTCCCCGGTCGCCTCAAACAGTAACGCGTCGCAACCGGACCCGTAACCTACCAGCAGGATCAGATCACCCGGTGACACATCTTCCAGTGCCAGGCCCAGCATCAACAGTGGATGAGCGGTCCCGGTATCCCCTACCCTCTCCTGAAGGTTGTCCACTACCTGTTCCGGCAAAATACCCGCCTTTTTCATTATTTTCTTCCGGCCGCCCCCAAAATAGCCGGGGAAGATGACCTTTGACAGGGCTGCCGTTTTCACACCGCATCGGTCGCAAATTCCGCTCAAGGCCTCCAGGATAAAAGTCTCGAAGCCTTCCTCCCTTATCCAGCGTTCTTCCCACTGCCGATCGAACCTCGACTCCGATCCCCTGACGTGATCCCCGAAATCATGTCCGCTGGAGTACGAGCCCTTGAACTCAGCAATCACATTGTCATTACCAACTATCAGGGCTCCCGCACCGTCGCCGAAAATCAGCTCCTGCGGGCTTCCTGCCAGACCGAGCCGCATATCCGAAGCTGTGACCATTGTTTTTCCGCCGTCCCCCGATGAAGCGATATCCAGTGCGGCCAGAAGCGCAGAGGTACCTGCTTTAAGACCTCCGGCGAAATCAGACGTTCTTATCTTTTCGATCCCCAGCGCGGACGCCACGATATTGGCGCACAGCCGCTCGCGGTATGGCGACGTAGTAGAGGCGAAATAGAGGGCTCCTAAATCATCTCCGCCACTGTCAACAATCGCGTCCCTGGCGGCGGCCACAGCCATAGTGACCGGGTCCTCATCGAAGTTGGCTACAGCCTTTTCCCCGGCGGCATTCATGATGTTGGCCGGATTCAGCCATCCCATGGACGAATAGACGGCCATTCTGTTCAGCCGGTAGATTGGCACATAACCACCATATGCAACAATGCCCGCCATTTGGCACTCCCCTTTCTAAACATAGCTTCAGCTTATTCAAACTCTATTCTTATAAATGCGGCGTACTTCTCCCTTAAAGCCTCAACGACCAGCGCTTTGTCCTTGTCGCTCCTGATTCTCTCAACCTCTATTTCACCAGTTGCATCTTCCACTTCGCCGGACTTGCCGGAAACAATAAAACCCGGGACTCTTATCTCAGCCGTCCCTCCGGGACAGCAGCAGGAGGTGTCAAGCTCGCAGCCGGTCAGCACGTATACCGCTTCCCGTTCACCCGCGGACACGACACCCTCCTCGATTACACGGTAAAAACCACCGATGCTTCTGATTTCCTCCCCGGAAGATTTTCGGACATAAAAGGAAGTTTCATTCGGAGGACCACTCAAATCGCCGCTAATGTAGTCTGGCATGGCACTCCTTTCAAAGCTTGTCCCGAATATGTGTCAGCAAAAGACGGCAACCGGCGTAGCGCCAACCTGTTTCTCCTGTTTCCCTTCTAGATTCCCGTATAAATTCCTGCGTCTCAAAGGATCGGCGTTCAGACATCACGCCTGCACGCAAAGAGCGTTCGGTGCTGCCGGTTTTTCGCAGACATGAGTGTTCATTTGCCGTCATGCAGATATTGTCAAACACGACGGCAATCAGCCGCGGAAGAAAGACCTGGAATAAATGACTTGGTGCAAATTTGCGTGACTACTTGTTAGTCTAATAAATAGTGCTTGATAACCCTTGACATTTCAAGCACTCATAATATAATTCAGTGGTAGTAAATCCTGGCTTTTCTGCATCAAAGTTTGCTGGAGATAGTAATTGTATTCCAATGAAATGACAGGCAACTTGAGGTTCTGTACTGTTGACGAACACCTGCTGAAAAGTGTGTGTGGAAGCTGTCCTTTTCTCATAGAACTCCTCATTGCGTACCAAACGGCACCTTCAAATTCTTTCCATGCCCTTAAGATCTAATGCTTCCTGTAAATTCATATTTTGAAATCATTCAGGTAAAAGCACCTGAAGAAAAAATACAGGTAGGAGGTTTGAGTTATGCCGCAGAAGCCAATTCAGAAAGAAGCCTTGAAGGAACTACAGGATGCATTGGGTGAGAAGAACGCCTCGGCGGACCCCGGTCTTATAGAAGTCTATTCATATATGAACAGCTTCATGAGCGCCCTGTTCGGGGTCTGGTGGATCTCGCCTGTGGCGGTTACCCTTCCATCAAGCACCGAAGAAGTCGGCAAGGTGCTTCAGATCTGCAAAAAGTACGGCCTTAAAGCCAAACCCCAGGCGACGACATGGATGTTTACCTCGCTTGCATGCACCAACGATGTGGTGATACTGGACTTGAGACGCATGAACGAGCTTGTCGAGATCAACGAGAAGGACGGCTACGTTGTTCTCGACCCCGTCTGCACATCCGGCGTACAGCAGGTGGAAGTCATGAAAAAGGGCTTGAACTGCCATGTGAACGGCGCCGGCCCAAACGCCTGCATCCTCCCCAGCGCCACAAGCGTTCAGGGAAGCGGCGGCACCTCGCAGTCAATGTCCAACAGCGAGCGCAACTGCCTGGGGGTGGAGATGGTAACGACCGAGGGCGACATTGTCTACTTCGGGTCGCCGGGCACTCCAAACGCCGGGTGGTTCTGCGGCGACGGCCCCGGGCCTTCCTTAAGGGGCATGATGAGAGGCGCGATCGGGAACCTTGGCGGAAACGGCGTCTTTACCAGGTGCGGGGCCAAGTGCTACCCGTGGTACAACCCGCCTATGGACTGCCATGGAAAACCTCCTTTCTTCGAGGTGACAACACTTCCCAACTTCGAGATCAGAAACATTATCTGGCCAGACTGGGAAAGGGAAGCTGACGCGCTCTACCGCATAAGTGAAGCTGAGCTCACCGACTACTTCGCGCGGCTCGGCCCCGGCGCCTACGAAGAGGTCATGTCGACCACCAACGAGGAATACATGTGCATGCAGGACAGCGAACTATACTACAACACTTTCCCCAAAGGGGCATGGACGGCATCGATAGCCGGCAGCTGCCCGGAGGAACTCGAGGCACGCCTCAAGACACTGGAGCATATTGTTGAAGACACCGGCGGAATTGTAATAGACATCGCCGACCTGGGCACCGAAGTCCACTCGGCTATGTACCAGACGACCCTTCGCGGCTGCTACATCTTCAAGGCCGCGTTCATGCCGACCGGCTCATGGGGATGCTTTACGCCGATGAGCTACGAGACCATCGATAATATCCTGAAGGTCAACCAGCCTGTCAATGAAGACATAAAGAAAAGGCTGTTCGCCACAGAAGCGATCGAGTTCAACGGCGTGGATAACACCTACATGTCCCTGGATGAGCACGGCCACTTCGGGCACTGCGAGTCCGCGTTCCAGCTTGACTTCTGGGAACCAAAGGAAGAGTGCTTGAGCGGTTTTGTTATCGGGGTTATGGAGGGCGTCAAGAACCGCATACCGATTCTTTACTCTCCAATGCCCACAAACGGCAGGGAACTTCTTGATTACACGAAATATATCGGCAAGGTCCAGATGCTGATCGACCCCAGCGGGACGATGGACTCCATGATGGGAAGTCTGATGACCATTATGAAAGACCTTGATGATATAGACGAACTCCAGGCCCTGGGAGAAATACCACAGCTTGTTAGATAGAAATCGGACAGCTGTATCGAACCCACCATACATGTGGTCCCCATGAACGAGGGGCATGAATCGTCCCCTCTCTAAAGATGCAGCATCTGAAGATCGCACGAAAGAAAAGGCCCTCGCTCCGCGGGCCTTTTCTTCTCTAAACCCTGAGGAATACCTCTATTAATATCTCTTGACATACCCGGCAGGGATTATAGAATAAGCAGGTATGGATATGCTTTTGCGGCTTCACCCCTGGAGGTTCAATTGCTTTCCGAGACAGAGACAGGCAACTCTAAGTGGTTCATCTCACTGGAAAACATGAACAGTTATTCACGCGCAGAACTCTTCTCCACCGAATACAACCGTCCTGATTCCCCATTGTCCAAACGCTCAGCGTCTATATAGCTTTTCCGAATTAATCAATTCAGGCGACTATCCGCCTGGACGATATCTCCGGCAAAAACCGCCGGATGATCAGAAGTAACGGGAGACAGGAGGTAAACAGTTATGCCGCTAAGAACCATCTCTAAGGAAGCGTTGAAAGACCTTCAAGACGCCGTGGGCGAACAGTACGCATCCGCTGATCCGGGAATAATCCAGGTTTATACCTACATGAACAGCATGGGGACATCCATGACAGGCGTCTGGTGGGTTTCCCCTGTTGCCGTGGTACTGCCCTCAAATACCGATGAGGTACAGGCGGTTCAGAGGGTTTGCAGGAAGCACGGGCTCAAGCTGAAGCCGCACTCGTCCGCATGGATCATGGCCGCCCTTGCCATGGGGTCGAACGTCGTGGTCATGGATCTCCGCCGCATGAACAGGCTTATTGAAATCAACAAGAACGA
>JAFGMY010000109.1 GCA_016927325.1 Actinomycetota bacterium
ATGGCCGATCCTTTGAAGTGGGTCAAGGAAAGAAACATGGAGTTTGTAAAGCCGTTCTTCGGCAGCGTCGAAAACTGGAAGAAGATCGGTGACTGGGACTGTTATGAATGTAAAGAGGGTCCACATAAGAACGAGAACTTCCCCTACAGGTTCAAGAAAGATGAAGAATACACATTGGCGGACGTTAAAACCCATGCCGGTAAAAGAGGAGGGGAACTTCTCTCCGAAGGCATGTACGGAATGGACGTGATTCACAAATGGAAATGCGGGTTCGGCCACGAGTTCGAGGCGACGCCGAAGCTCATAATCATGGGCGGCCACTGGTGCCCGGAGTGCTCTCCCGCTCCATGGAACTTCAATGAACTGGTCAAAGTCGACAAGATGCTCGCCGACTACTGTTTCCTGGACCAGGAGGTTGTTACCTGATTACGGCCGATACCGGCAATAAGCATTACAGCGAAACTTATTTGAAAGGTGGATTCAATGAGCAAAGAGGGCAAGGGATCAAGTTACGGCAAGAAGGTCATGGTGCTCGGCGGTACCGGGTTCCTTGGTTACCATGCACTGCAGGAGTTCCTTAAGCTGGGCTACGAAGTTACAGTGCTGGCATTGCCGCCGATGCCCAGAGAGGGGCTTCTTCCGCCGGAGGTAAAGGTTACCCTCGCGGATCTCAACGAGTTGAGCGACGATGAAGTAGTTAAGTTGCTGGAAGGTCAGGACGCGCTTGTGCATGCGGCGGGCGCTGACGACCGTATAGTGCCAAAGGCTCCCGCATGGGATTTTTTCTATAACGCTAATGTTAAAGCGTCGATCAGGCTTTTTACCCTCGCAAGGAAAGCCGGGGTGAAGCGGGGAGTTATGTGCAGCAGTTACTTCGCTTACTTTGACCGCATATGGCCTGAAGAGGAACTAGCCAAGCACCACCCATACGTCAGGAGCAGGGTGGAACAGGAAGAAGGAGCGCTGGAAGCGGCTATGCCCGACCTGGAGCTCTGCATACTGGAACTGCCTTATATTTTCGGAAGTATGCCGGGCCGCTTGCCGCTCTGGGAACCCCTGGTCCAGTATGTGAGATCGCCTCTGCCGCTTTTCTACATGAAGGGCGGGACAAACATGATAACCGTCCATGCTGTGGGCCAGGCTCTTGCCGGAGGGATCGAGTATGGTGAGGCCGGGCACAGATATGTGGTCGGGGATGAAAACCTGACGTGGGTTCAGATGATGGAGAAGTTCTGCAAGGCCGCGGGAAAGGACAAGAAGGTACACATCCTTCCCAACTGGACTATCCGTGAGGCGATGAGGGGCATGCACCTGATGCATAAGCATGAGGGCAGAGAGGGGGGTCTCGACCCGGTCCCGTTCTCGAGGATTCAGACCAGGGAAACATTCTTCGATCCGACACCCGCTGCTGAGACATTGCAGTATACACGGGGCGGAATCGACAAGGCGATTCAGGATACTGTCGATGCCTGTCCGCCCAGGAGCCTGCTGAAAAGAAAAAAGAAATAAGTAAATCACTCGGACCGGGCCGCCCATTGTTCTCATGACCACCACAAAGAGAAATCAATAGAAGACCCGGTCCTTGTCTCTATTGCCCGTTTTGGTGCCTGGCACCAAATGATGCAAAATGTCGCATTTGGTGCCAGGCACCGATCGGTGCCGAAACGGGAAAAACACAGCCAATTGTGTTGGGCAAGTGCTGTCAATCGGACTTTGACCTGAAACTTTTAGCATGGTAAAAATGGTATGTTGCTATTACCGAGACTGGAGCACTGCCATGCTGATCGAAGATTACGAACTGGAAATATGCGATGTGGAGTGCGTTCCAAGCGCACGAGGGTCAATTTATTCCGCGAAGGTCCATTTCGACGGCGATGTCTCGGGAGTTATGCCGTATCTAAACGCCGTGATCGACCACGCGGAGTACAGCGGCAACTACGAGTTCATATCCTGGCGGGACGACGAAAGAAAATACATACTCAGGCCCGGTGAGCTTGCCTTCAGCGCGGTTATGGACCGTCCGCACGCGCTTAAGCTGGCCGCTGAAATCACAGGCATGATAAACGATACCTGGGCGAGGAAGGGCGAGATTGTGCCTGCGTACGACAGAAAGAAAAAGCCCCAAGCCCTCACTATATTGAAACTCCTTCCCGGCACCAACTGCGGCAACTGCGGCGAACCGGCCTGCATGGCATTCGCGGTAAAGCTCTCCGAGGGAACCGTCGGTTTGGAGAAGTGCCCTTCATTGCATGGACCGGAGAATGAGGAAGCGTTAAGGGAATTGAAAGAAATCGGCTTATAAGAGCTTCGGGCCGGATTCAATCAGGTTTCCCTTCAATACCGCCGAGGATACTGTTCGCCTTTCCCTTTCCGTTGTTGAAGCGCCCGTTTAAGACCAGATAGGATTGATTGCGGTCCTCCATCCTGGTCGCGTTTTCAAGGCTGGACCCGTTGAGGGCTGCGTTGAAGGCTTCCTTTGTGAAGCGCAGGCTCAGCTTGTCTTTCGTGCACATATTTTCAGCCATCGCCATCGCCGCAGGGAGAAGTTTATCTTCTGGATAGACGTAGTTCGCGAGCCCGATCCTTCTTGCGTCTTCAGCGTAAACCTTGTTTCCGGTGAGTGCCATCTCGGCGGCGAGGCCGGCTCCTACAATCTTCGGCAGTAGAAAGCTTGTGCCCATGTCCGCGCCACCGATGCCGATGTTTATGAATTGAGCGCAAAAGAAGCCGCCTTCCCCGGCAAGACGGATGTCCGACGCGAGCGCCATAGCGAGACCGCCCCCCATTGCGGGCCCGTGGACTGCGGCGATAATCGGCTGGGGACATGTTCTCATCAGCCTGACAACGCGTGAGAACTCACCCTGAAGGTTATAGAGGTCCTCCGGTGAAATGGTCTGCAGAGTTTCGGGGATTTCCTTCAGGTCCAGGCCGGAGCAGAACCCCTTCTCGCCGCCACCTTTGACTATTACGACACGTATATCGAAATCCTGGTGCATTTTGTCCCAGAACTCGTTGAGTTCGAGAAGCATCCTGTGGTTGATAGCATTAACCTTTTCAGGACGGTTCAGGGTTAAAATACCGATATCACCGTGGATATCGAAAAGCAGTGTATCGTAAATCATGATCTTCCACTCCTTGGCTGCCGTCAGCTTGAATTTCCTTAATAGTCTATATCCAATTCAAGGCTGGTGGACAGCCCCATAAATACTCTGGCATTTGAGTACCACTGCATTGACTCCTGCCGGGTTCCACTCCGTGTTGAGTACTCCAGTAGTGCGCCTCAGTCGCGCGCTTTGCCGAAGCGGACGTATCGGCTCTCTCGGTGCAACAATCTGTTTACGGGACGGCCCACCAGTATGATCCCATCACGGCTTTCGGCTATACTTCGGGTTCAAAGGATTGTAGTTCCGGCGGGTTGAACGAGTAAATATTATTAAGAAAATTCACTGATTTGTATTGCCCGGAGGTACTGTTATAGTATTTAATCTGTCATAACTGACAGATAACGTCAGTATATAGTGCTGTTCCTGGTGATGTATCGGTAAACATGAGAGGCCGCATTAGTCGGCTGGAAGGGGGAACTATGGCTTGCGACTGTCCGGAATGCTCAAAACACAGTGGTCCCAACAAAATGGTGATGATGTTTAAGATCGGGGTGTTCTTCCTGCAGTACATCTACGCCACTTTCGCAATGATACGGAAAGGCAAGTTCAAGGAACTGGGTGCGCTGATCGGCGCGTTCGTTTTTTTCTTTACGATACCAAGACGCATGATCTGTGCCAGGTGCGATCAGTATGGAAACAACTGCTACTCACTATACCTCGGGAAAGTCACATCATGGATACATCCGAAAGTGGAAGGAAAGCAGGTAAACAACCTTGGCATAGCGCTTGAACTTCTGGCTCTCGGGTCAATGTCGGCGATACCGGCATGGGCATTGAAGTGGCACTTCAAAGCACTGATGCCATATATGCTTCTTCTCGATACGACGGTTTTCATGCAGTTCATACATGCCTGCAGGCACTGCGGCCTGTATGCGACTGACTGGCGCAAGGATTGTCCCGCCGCGCAGATTGCACGGGTGTTCTTCGAAAAATAGAGTGATGTTGGCAAGGGGCCGGAGTTTGCCTGAGACCGAATCAAGGACCGGCCCCTTGATAATTGCGGAGCATGAATGAAGAACTGCGATGTAATCAAGTTGAATTCCGACACCGATGACAGGGGATGGGTCAGGCGGCCGTTCGATGACGGTTTTCTCGAAGAGGGATGCGTAACCAATATCCATGTTGTCAGCATACGGTCCGGGTCGATCCGCGGAAACCATTATCACCGGTACCAGAACGAATATGTCTGGGTGATGACCGGAAGAGTTGAACTGACCGCTGTAGATAATGAAACAGGCGGCAAGGAGACCATGTCGATTGATGGCGAAACGGACGGTATCATGGTCAAGGTGCCGCCCTGTGTAACCCATGCTTTCAAGAACACCGGGGACAGGACCGCATATTTATTCTGCGCCAGTGTTGTGCTCGAGAAAACCGAAGGCCGGGATTCCGTGAGAAGTCAGATAGTCAGATAGTCAGGTAGTCGACAACCCTGCTCCATCATTCGAATCTGTAAAATTTACCATCAGGCAAGAATCATTCCACTAACCGTCCTCACCCCTTCGCAAAGACCCTTCCACACTTGATATTTGGTACATGTATTCGTTCGCAAGGTGTAGGCTTTTTTTGCATCGCTCACGGGAGTTCGCTTCAGTAGCTCTACGGGTCCCGCGCGTATTACCAGCAACCATGAAGTATCTCCTGAAACCACTATTCCAACCGGGGGATTCCAAGGGAGCTTCCACCGTCAGCCCTGTTGCCCCAGTAAATGCTTTTCTCAACCATGACTTCCTTTTCGGCGGATATAGTCGCGGAAACTTCCCATGTATTCGGCATTCCGTCGGCCAGGTGGAAGGAGAATCTGCTTAGTGGATCAAGTGTCACTTTAGGCCCGTTTTTCTTTCCTTCGCAGGTCAGGTACGAAAGTTCGACTTCGACAGGTTCATCCCACGGGTTCATGACCAGCACCCAGGTTTCAAATCCGCCGTTGGTGCTTCCTTCGGCCAGATGCCAGTTCTTTGAGGCCATGACATTTCCGATTGAACTGTTGCCTCCCGTTCGTCCGGCCCAATATATAGAGCGTTCGGCCATTATCGTGTCACTGGCGCCGACAATCGTGGAGACGTTCCAATTATTGGGGACATAATCGGCCACACTAAAGCTTTGTCGCGTGAATTCGGGAAGTACAACCTCCGGTCCCTGGATCAAGCCGTCTTCGGTCAGAAAATCAAGGGTTATTTCCACCGCATGATCCAGTGGATTCAGAACCAGCACCCAGGTTTCAAAGCCTCCGCGAGTGCATCCCTCGGTAAGGTACCAGTTTTTTGAAATGACGGCCGAGGTGATTGAATTGTGACCGCCGGACCTTCCCGCCCAGTAGGTGGAGCGTTCTACAACTATGGGATAATCGCAAAAGACAAGCGTTGAGACATCCCATTCGTCCGGTATGTAATCGGCGACATTCACCGAAGCTCTGCTATTGGGCTGCATAGGGACTTTCGGCCCTTCCCATGGGCCTTCCGGTGTAACATAATATATTTCCGCGGTCACAGGGTGGGAATTCGGGTTCTGGATTAACAACCAGGTTTCGAAACCTCCATTGGTCGATCCTTCGGCGGCGCCCCAACCCTCGTACGGCTTGGTGATTCCTATGGTATTGTGCCCACCTGCCCTTCCCAGCCAGAACATGGTCCTCTCGGCTATTACCTCTATGTCCGAAGTTACCATTGTGGAAACATCCCAGGTTTCAGGAACTGTTTCGGCGACGTTGAAAGTGGCTCTTGATTCAGGTGGAACAACCGCAGCAGGACCCGCGACAGGTCCGCCGCCGGTCATGTAGGTGACAGAAACATTCGCGGGGCCGTCACCCGGGTTCTGGACCTGTATCCATGTTTCAAAACCACCGTTGGTTGAACCTTCCGCGAAATACCAGGTCTTGGATGGTCTCGGGATTGGGTAGTCGCTGATGTCATCAGGGTTATCGTCGGGTTCGTCGGGTACCGTGCCAAGTGTATAGATGGTGGTCCCGGGGCGGTCTATGCACCATAACTTACCACTTGGCGACACAGCTATACGATCGAACTCAACAGGACTTCCTATGGGATTGAAGTGCGAGCCATTGTAATGATAAACACCGTCGTCTGTAGAGAAATAAACATTATCTGGATCAGGGGAACAGGCGTCAATCCAGCGGGTGTCCGGCATATATGACGGTTGTCGCCATTTGGTTCCATCATAGAGATAAGGACCGGCATTCTCTGTCCACGTGACAACATTATTTTTGCCGAGCACTTGGATTCCACGTAATGTTGAAACGAAACTCAAATTTCCATCGTCAAACATATCAGCTGTCCATGCGTTGCCGTCGAAACAGCCGGCTTCCTCGTTTGAACCAGCGGCCCATACATAGTCGGTGCTGTATGCACTCACGCCGTTAAGTGTCCCTGCAAGCGTATGGTCGACCTCCGACCAGCTTGAGCCGTTGCAGTTAAAAATGGCGGAATAGTCGCCAACCGCCCAGATATTTTCGGCGTCAACTCCGGAAACGGAATGAAAGTCTCCCGGGTCGTCGTCATTGATATACTGGGTTGCCCAGAAATTCCCATTGTAGTGCAGGACAATATGATCCTGGCCGACCGCCCATACGTTATCGGGATCGGATGCCCACACTCCGCTTAAGAACCTTGTTGTTCCGCTTGTCTGGCGGGACCACAGGTTTCCATCGTAGAAAAGAATAATACCCTGTTCGCCCACGGCCCATACGTGGTTATCGTCAAGGGTAAAGACAGATTTGAGCTTCTCTGCGGTTTCGAAGCTCTTCACCCAGTCTTCCGCCATGGCCGAACGCGTTGAAGAAACTTGTACCACAGGTCCGGCATATGCAATGCCGCAGGATAACAGCACTATCAACGCAGTTATTAGTATTGAAACCGTAAGGATGCGCTTGTTATTCAGCACCATACGTCGTCCCCCCTAGAGTAAAAGAATCTTTCCGCCGGGAATACAACCAACATTATAACATTCAACATTAAAGTCTCGCTGTAAAAGATAAAGATGGAAAAGTTGCGGGAGCTTCGGCTTTCATAGTGGACATTACCGGGAAGAAGACAATCGAGGAGTTTCTCATGCGTGTACTTGACACCCTGCCGGACGCGGTGTTCCTTATGAACAGGGACGTTAAGTCAGGATCGGAGCGGGTCAAGAGGTACCTTGTGCGTTATAACGGCTTCGGAATGCCCTCAAGTGAACTCGATTTCATTTTCACGCCGTTATATAAAAAGTAATGCCGGGAGCACCGGCCCTGGTTTGTCCATTGCAGGGAAAACCGCTTGTATATATGACGGAGATATCAGGGCATATTTTGACAACGGGGTCTGTTTTGAGGTCATCCTTGCCGAATACTGGAACCCCCCGGCCGACCAGGACCTGCATATTGATGCCTGGTGCCGGGACATTCCCGGAGGAGAAGTCCTGGAACAGGCCCGGATGTCAATTCAAGAGGTATTAAATTGATCTCGTTGAAGATATAATCTGTCTGACCCCGCACGACATGGATTAGACGGTAATAACTTGAATTGAGGGGTTACCGAACGGTAACTGATGTCTGACAGGCGGCGCGATGGACAAGGACGGCAACCTGAAAATACTTATCGTTGAGGATGAACCCGAGACGGCAAAATTGCTTGGACTGCTTCTTAATCATAAGGTTTCGGCGCGGTCAGATACCGCCTTCGACTGCAAGTCCGCAAGAGAAAAACTGTCAGAGTCGACATTCGATCTGGTAACGCTCGATTATCAGTTGCCCGACGGCGACGGGTTGAGCCTGCTTCAGGAGATACTTTCCATGAGAGAGCCCCCCCCTGTCGTAATGGTTACAGGCCACGGTGATGAAAGGACCGCGGTCGAAGCGTTCAAGCTTGGTGCGTCCGGGTACGTCGTAAAGGACGCGCGGTTAAACGTAATGCTTGTCGAAGAGGTGAAAGCCGCACTTGTCAAGAGAGAGCTTCGAAAGGCTGAACTGGCGTTGATTGACAAGGAAGAGATGCTGTCCCATCTGTACGAGTCCGCGGCTGAAGGAATAATGGTCGGAGGGCCTGACGGCAGATTTCAGTATATTAACCCGGCGGGCGCCGCGATATACGGTTTTGACAGCCCCGAGGAGTTAATCGGCACTCCAGTCGCGGACAGGTATGCCGATCCGGTTGAACGGGATAAGCTGATTTCGATTCTGATGGAACAGGGAACCGTAAAGGACTTCAGGCTTAAGTTGAAAAGAAAAGACGGCACTGTTTTTACCAATGAAATCAACGCGGTTCTATTTAAGGATGAAGACGGCAATATCGTAAGGACAACCGCCTATACGTCCTACAGGGTGCAGCAGGAAGAAGCCGCAAGGGCGGTCCGGCGCAGCGAAGAGAAGTACAGGCAGATGTTTGACAACATGAGCAGCGGCGTAGTCACCTACGAGGCGGTGGATAATGGGGAGGACTTCATTATCACAGATTGCAATAAGGCTGCCGAGAAGGTCATAGACAGAAAGAGTACCGTTGGGAAAACGGTCAGGCAGGTGTTTTCCAGCGTTGAGGAATCGCCGGTATTCAAGGTTTTACGGGAGGTCTGGCGAAGCGGGGAACTGGTGCGTTTTCCGCAGGCCGGAGGGTTTGACCAGTACGTTAACAGGTGGCTGGAGGGTTACGTTTACAAACTACCGGCTGGTGAAATAGTCGCGGTATTCGATGATATTACCGAAAGGGTCGAAAGAGACCGTGTCTTGAGGGAAAATCAGGAGATGCTCAGCCAGATCTATGACCTGGCGGCCGAAGGAATAGTCGTAACCGGCGCTGACCACAGAATCGCTTTCGCAAATACCCAGGCGTTAAAGCTGCTCGGATATGAGGACTCAAAGGAACTGAAAGGCACCCTTGCGGCAGACCTTTATGTCAAACCGGAAACAAGAGATCAGATGCTCCCTGTTCTAATGGAGAGCGGTTCTGTGAAAGATTTAAATGTTGAGGTAAAGCGAAGGGATGGGGGAAGCTTCTGGGCCAGATTCAATGTCTCGGTTCAAATAGACGAGAACGGTGAATTCTGTCGAGGGATAACCATATTTGCCGACATAACAGAGCGGAAACAAGCGTCAGAGGCCTTGAAGGAGAGTGAAGCCAGGCTCCGCGAAATATACGACTTCGCGGCTGAGGGAATAGCTGTCGTAGGCGCCGACGGTATCCACCAGTACGTTAACCAGAGGATGGCCGAGTTGTTTGGTTTTGCAGGTGTTGAAGAAATGATCGGGACACCTGTCCTCGATAGATATGCCAATCCTGAAGACAGGGACAAACTCATTAAGGCCCTGCACGAAGAAGGGTCAGTCAGGGGATACGAGCTGGAATTAAAAAGAAAAGACGGGACGAGTATCCAGGTGATGGGAAACATGTCCCTGCTGTTTGACGAAGACGGAAACCCGTCCAGATCGATTGGTTTTTTTACCGACATTACCGAAAAGAAAGCGGCCGAAGTAAAGCTGGCCAGGAACGAAGTGATGCTGTATGAACTTTACAACTCAGCCGTTGAGGGTATCGCCATAGCAGACGCCGCCGGATTGCTGATATATGTTAATCAAAGGCTGGTTGAAATGGGCGGTTTCGGGAGTCCGGAAGAAATGATCGGTACCTGCGTCGCGGACAGGTATGTTAATCCGGAAGACCGGACGAAACTCCTGGAAATTTTATACGAAAAAAGTTTTATCCAGGGGTACGAACTGGAACTCAAGCGCAAAGATGGATCCCATGCATGGGTATCGGGGAATATGTCGCTGATCATAGATGAAGACGGAAAGCCGTCCCGGTCAATCGCGTTTTTCACTGATGTTACCGAAAGGAAGAGAGTCGAGGAGGAGCTTGAAAAGAACAAGGCGATGCTCCGCAGTATTTACGAGTCATCGATTGAAGGAATATTAATCACAAATGCCGAGGGAAAATACGAGTTTGCCAACACGAAAGCCGCCCAGCTCTTTGGCTTTGACAGGGCCGAGGAGATGATAGGCGTAAGCGGAGGGGACTGGTACCGTTATCCGGAGGACAGGCAGGAAATTGTAGGGATTCTGCTCAGCGAAGGTTCTATAAAGGACTATGAGGTTGAATACAGGAGAAAAGACGGCACTTATTTCTGGGCCAGGATAAGCGGGGCGGTTGAAAGGGATATAACCGGTAATGTAAAGAGCACTACGGGTTTCATGGTGGATATATCCGAGGAAAAGAGGGCTGAAGCGGATTTGAGGAAGAGCGAGGCCAGCCTGCGGGGGATATACGAATCGGCTATCGAGGGAATAGGTGTCGCTGGCGCGGATGGAAAATTTGTCCTGGTAAATCCAAGGCTCGCCAGGATGTTTGGGTTCGACAGTGTGGACGAGATGATTGGGACTTCGGCCATTGAAAGATATGCCGATTCCGAAAGAAGAGAAACGCTGATGAGCTTATTGTGCGAAAAAGGTTTCGTTGAGGGTTTCGAGGCGGAGGGTTCGCGGAAGGATGGCGGGGTTTTCTGGACCAGGACCAACGTTGTGCTGGAGAGGGATGAAGACGGGCGGCCTTTTAGAACAGTTGGCTTCATAATGGATATAACTGAGAGAAAAAAGGCCGAGGAGGAGTTGCTGTGCGCCAACAGGGAGCTCGAGGCTTTCGCCCATACTGTATCCCATAACCTTAAAGGGCCGTTGTCCTCTGTTGGTATGGCGGTGGAACTTCTGAGGTTGGAACTGGACGACAGGGCTAACGAAGAGGTCCGTGGGCTTCTTGAAAACATAGAGAACAATACCGCCAAAGGGCACGAGCGCATCGACAGCCTTCTATGGCTTGCCAGGTCGGGACAGAAGCCTGTCGAGGTGCACAGTATTGACGTGCGTGAACTGGTGGACGAAATACTGGAAGAAGTAAACGCGGAGGGTGTTGGGCTTTCCATAGACGACGACCTGGGAAGCCTGCTGGCAAGCAAGGAACAGCTTCACCAGGTTTTTTCCAACCTCATAACAAACGCTGTTCAGCATAACACTGAGGAGAAGCCTGAAATCCGGGTTGCTTACGAGGGGCTTTCCGGGGAAGGTGTTCACAAATACCTGGTATGCGACAACGGCCCGGGAATAAAAGAGGATGAACTGGAAAATATATTTACCCCGTTTTACAAAGGAAAGAACACCGGTGAGACGGGCCTGGGCCTTTCTATAGCACAAAACATCGCCTCTGTTTATGACGGAAATATCAGGGTGTACAACGACAATGGCGCGTGTTTCGAGGTGACCCTCAAGGACTACGATGCGAGTTGACCCCCCGTCCTTCAGCCCAGCCCTATCCATGGCCGGGACCACCCCCCAACTTTGGCCCACAGCTCTAAGACAATATGAATAAGAACCCCCTGAGGATCGGTGTAAAATTCTTTTTACATTAAAACCATACTCCGAACCAGAGGGGGTCACTTAAATGGAATCAAAAATCAAAGCTACTATCGATGGTTACGATCAGTTCATCGGCATCGACCACCACAAGAAACAAAGCTGCATAACGGTAAAAGACCGTCAGGGGGAGATTATCAGAAAAAAGAGTGTGGATACCAGCAAAGAAAATATCAAAGCATTCCTGGATACCGGGGATGAAGAGATGAGAAAGATAGCGATACTGGAGTGCGGAAGGACCTGCCGTCCTGTGTACAGGTGGCTGAAAGAAGAAGTAGATAAGGTGGTGCTGGCACACCCGGCGGGACTGAAGATAATCTCCGATACCGTTAAAAAGAACGACAAGCTGGATTCGGAGAAGCTTTGTGATCTGCTGATGATTGGGATGATACCCGAGTCTTACCCCGCAAGTGATGAGGCCTGGGGAAGAAGACTGGTCATCAGGCAAAGGGCGGCTTTAGTGAAAGTAAAGACACAGGTAAAGAACCGTATCCATAACGGAAACAGCTGTCTACGCCGGGCCTTAGTGGAAGCAGCTGTCCCGGCTACCAGGAGCAACCTGTCCTTTAAGAATCTTTATGACCGGATATGTGCCAGGAAAAGTAAAAAGGCGGGGCCTAACATTGCCAAGGTTGCTGTAGCAAGGAAACTCTCTGAGATAGTCTACGTGATCCTAAGAGATGAGAGGCCCTATGAGATTAGATAAAAGGATAAAGATAACGGGAAAAGCCAGTTGCCCTGACCCCACGGCTGGGCGCCCGGCCTCTTGTGGCCAGGAGGAGACCCGACTCTCAGACCAGGGAATTGGTGTCCCGAGATTGTTGTGTGTTACCCGGTTAAGAACTGTACCGGGCACGGACAGGAGCTTGGTCAAAGAGAACCTTAAAAAACAAGAAGCTTCAAAAAGCGAAAAGAAAGAAGTGATGCTAAACCAAAAGGATATTTCTAAATCGGAATTAAACAAACATAAGATTCTCGAGGGGTTATCGCCTCCGGTTTTAGAGAATTCTTGACACGGCCTTTTTCATAGGAGCCGTGGGAATCGTATTTGCGACCACGCGCGCCTGAGAGACGCGTCTAAAACTGATCACCCCTTCGTCCTTTAGTCCGGCTCTCTCAGGGCCGGGATTGCTTAACACCGCGAAACGATTGATAGGCTCCGCCTCAAGATGCTGGTTCGACAAGGCAAATTCTGAACAGGAGCTTTCAGACGAAGATCAACGTCACGAGAGCAGCTCCAGTCCTCTGCCTTTAATCACCGCCATATTTCCGAAGTTCTGAACGCATCTTGCGAAACATTCGATTGTGATGTCCGCTCCAAACAGGGAGTGGGGTATGATACTCCTGTTACCTATAGCTACACTCAAATCACCCGCGGTTTGTCCAAGCGTATCGTATTCGGGTTCGCTGTAGTCAAATGAGAAAGGATATATGTTATCTTCGTCATAGCATTTGAATATTGGAGGATAAGGGCATTCGGTAAAACTTTTTCCAGTGAATATTGAATGGCACTGGGTTTTGAGTCCATGGCGCAGCCATGATTCATGGTTATTGCACGGTTCGCAGTCCAGAGGCATGTTTTCAAGGCTCCATCCTTCAACCAGGATAACGGCGATTTTACGTCCTTGATTAATTGCGCCCTCTATTCTCGGCCTTATGTCCGTAAGGTTGTCGATTCCCTTAAGATGAGTACTGACTGGTATTTCCCAGGGCAGCTTGAAGGAACGGTCGGGATTCCTGGGAAGACCATACACACTTCTGGCTGCATACCCGTCTTCAAGTTCCATATAATAATCCGGGAAACGCTGATAGAAACTGTCATTACCTCCAAACTGGCTTCTGAATTCGTCCCGGCTTACCAATCTTACAACTCGCAAATCAGACCTCAGCGTGTCCAGATCTTTATCCGATGGACTGAATATTCCAATGTGGCCCCCAGGAATACCCCCTCCAAGGGCAAGCCCGTCGGTGGACATGAGATTCATAAAGCCTTTGAGTTTGCAGAAACCACCGGTGCCAATAACAAAGGGCTCATATCCGGTGTTGAAAACGAATTTTTCAATACATTCAGCTACGCGATCTGATTCCGCTGCCATGGTCCTTTCGTCTATTCCTCCGAATAAAGCCCGGAAGGTCTGGTTGGCGAACAGCAGGAAAACAAGTGAAGGATTGAACAATCGAACAACCTCAATTGATACGTCAACAACCCACTGGTTCCCTTCTTCCGAGAGATCGCCCGGGTAGGGGTATTTGTCAATCACTTCGGAGATTTGCCGCCACTGCGGCCTGATGCCGTCCAGCGTGCAACCGCTTCTCATATCGACAGCTGTTTGCCATTCTCTCGCATCTATTATTCCGACTTCACCTGACATGTTTTTTCTTCTTCGATTTCAGCGGAACTGTAATCCACGCAGTTCCCTGTCAGTGGCATATTAACGTCGCATCCGGGGCATAAGCCGTTTTTATCTGCGAAGTTCACGGGTTTGACCCCGCAGCCGCCCAGTCCGACTCTTTCTATCAGCCGGGTTCTGCAGGTGGGGCAATAGGTGGAAACCCACTCTGAGCCCGGGAAGTTACCGAAATATATATAGTCGACAGCAGCCCTTGCTTCCTCGAGTTTCTCCGACAGGTCTCTGATGTCGGGGTATTCCCGATCAGACATTTTGTATTCCGGCAGCAACCTGAAAACGTGCCAGGGAATCTGGCGGTTGATCTTGTTTATTATGAAAGCGATTTCTCTTATCTGGTCGTCATTAATGTCGGTGATGACAGGGGTCGTGATTTCAAGGTGGACATGTGACGAGTAGTATTCGAGGTTCCGCAAGACCGGTGATATATTATCCACGCCAACGTAATCTCTATAGAAGCCGTCTGTGGAACCCTTCAGGCTGACATTCATAAAGTCCATTTTGCCGGCCAGAGCTTCTGCGGCCGCAGGTGTCTGATAGCCGTTGGTTAGGCAACCTACGTGAAGGCCTTTCTGATGTGCGGCGTCGGCAAGCTTCAGCAGGTATGAAAGGGAAACGGTTGGTTCGTTGGTAGTAAAAGATATGCTGTGGCACCCGGCGAGAAGTGCTTTATTTACCAGCATGTCCGGACTCAATTCATGCATGACGACTTCAGCCGGGTCAACTCTTGATATGAAAGCGGTTGAGCAGTACCGGCAGTCGAAATTGCATCCTGTTGTTGAGAACGAGAGAGTCCGTGAGCCGGGATAGAAGTGAAAAACGGGTAGTCCTTCGATTCGCTGTATCATAAGCGCTGAGATCATGTTGGGTAAAGCCTGTTCAAGAGTGCCGGTCCTGTTTAAATACATTCTGCAATAACCGGCATCACCTTCGTTTATCCGGCATCTCCGCTCGCATTGTTCGCACACAACCATTAATTCTAACTCCTTTCTATTTATCGAACTAACCGGCTCTGCCGTTTTAAGAGCCGTGTTGAACGATGACTCTCTGTCCGCTGGAAGTCACTTCATTTCTAATTATCAGCCCATAGATTGTTGATAGATTGCTGTCTGTCATCACCGTTGAGGTAGGGCCTTCGGCCTGTAACCCGCCGTCACCAACCATGATGACGTGGTCACAATACTTCAGCGCCAGATTTGGATCGTGTATGGTGATGAACAGTGTTTTATCACTGTCTTTTGCTATCTCCTTAACCATCTCCATAACGACATGCTGGTTTTTTATATCGAGATGGGAAGTCGGTTCATCCAGTAGAAGCAGTGGCGTATTCTGCATTACAGCCCGGCCGAGAAGCGTCATCTGTTTTTCACCGGAGGACATTTCGGAATAGTGGCTGTCCTTCAAGTGCGATATGCCCAGGCTTTCCATGATCAAAGCGGCTTCGTCCTTTTCCTTCTTGCCTGGCGATGAAAGCAGCCCAAGGTGGGGGGCTTTTCCCATTATTACCATATCGAGGCCTGTGTAGTTAAACTGTACGCCACCTGACTGAGGCACAAACGATAACTGCTTTGCGATTTTCGATCTCGACATATGGTCGACACTGATGCCGGATAGAAGAACATCCCCCCGGCGCGGTTTGAGTATGCCGCTGACACAGCGCAGCAGTGTTGTCTTTCCTGAGCCGTTCGGACCGATAAGTCCGCAAATCGATCCGGCGGTCAGTTGAAAGCAGATGTCATGCAATATGACCTTTTTTCCATACGCGGCTGACAGTTCGTTGACTTCAAGCACCATACCATGCACCCGACTTTTTTCTTACCAGCAGGTAGGCGAGAAACGGTGCGCCGACCAGGTTCGTGATAATGCTTATGGGTATCTCCGATGAGATCATTGTTCTTGCGATGGTGTCCATGAGAAGCAGAAGTGCCCCGCCCAGGATAGCGCTGAAAGGTATCAGTGTTTTATGGTCCGACCCGGCGAGGTATCTTCCGATATGCGGAACTACAAGCCCCAACCAGGCGATGGTGCCGACCGCTGAAATTGAACTTGCAACAATCAGTGTGGATACCGCAATGAAAAAAAGACGCATTTTGTTAACATTTATCCCCAGGCTTTTGGCTTCTTCGTCACCGAGTGTCATGACGTTCAATCTCCACCCCAGAGCTGTCAGTACCGATATTCCACAGAGTACGAGAGGGAAGGAGTAAATTACATCTTTCCAGTCGGCCCCTTGAAAACTTCCCATTGTCCAAAAGACGATTGAAGGGAGTTCGGTGTATGGATCGGCGATGTATTTCAGAAAAGAAAGTCCAGCCATAAAGAGGGCGGACACTACAACTCCCGCCAGGACCAGCACAACCACCGAGTTTTCCATCGAGCTCAGAGAAATGCCATATGCTATCATGACAGCCGTTATCCCAAAGAAAAACGCCGAAGTCTGGATACCGATGGTGGTACCTCCCAGGAACATGATCGCCATGGCCGCACCGAAACCGGCTCCCTGAGAAACTCCCAGGATGTCGGGAGATACAAGCGGGTTTCTGAATATACCCTGGAACACGGCTCCCGACGTACCGAGGGAAGCTCCGACGATGATCGCAAGCAGTGCCCGCGGTAGTCGGATGCTCCAGAACACAGTCTTAAGAGCGGTGGCATTGGGGCCGAGCTTTACGCTCGACCCCATACCTTTCAGGAGGAGTTTCACTACATCGACAGGACCCAAATGATACCTGCCGATACTCATTGATACGAAAAACACCACAAGTAGAAACAGTGAAGCTCCAAGCAGCTTCTTCTTCAAGCAATCACCTACAGCTCTCCACCGAGGTCGGTAAATGATTTGCCGAAGAACTTCTCGAAGTACTCATCCGCTTCTTCTTTCACGTTGACATCTTCGAACTTGTCCGGGTGGAAAGTCTTTGCGCACCATGTTATGCCCAATACCGCCTGCATCGAGGGATAGTCCCACGGGGCGATATTTGAGGGGAACCAGATTACCTTGCCGTCTTTAACAGCTTTAAGGGCACCCATTTTAGGATCGGCGGAAAACTTTTCAGGTGAGCCGTCTCCGTAATGGACTATGAATATATAATCAGGGTTCCATGCGGTAATCTGTTCCGGAGATGCCTCTGCCCACATTCCGGACACTCCAGCAGCCGCGTTCTTGCCGCCGCAGAGTTCCAGGACGTGGCTCTGGTACATGGTATCGCTAGCCACCATATAAGAGCCTTCCTGAGGCATGATTACCAGCGCACTGGGTTTATCGTCATCGGCAAGTTCCGCGAGTTTGCCGTCGACGTTTTTTCTTGTTTCCTCATAATAATTCAGGTATTCGTTGGCCTTATCTTCCACACTGAGAGCCTTACCGAGCATCTCAACCGCTTCATTCAACTTGTCGAGGTCCTCCACATCCATGGCGAGCACCACCAGCCCTGCATTTTCCAACTGGCCTACGATCTCCTCCCCGTCGGTTCCTGCTGTCGCTCTGACCAGGACGATGTCGGGCTCCAGTTTGACGACTTCTTCGACATTCATTTCACCGGGCATTCCCACTGCCGGTAAATCGTCAAAGTTGGTGTCCAACTGCTTAAAGAAATCGGCGTTTCTTTGCTTGGTCGGTGTATCTATACCGACAAGGCTGTCTTCGGCGCCGAGGGCATAAACCATCTGGGTCGCGATGCCATAGTTTGTTACGATCCTTTTCACCTCTGAAGGTATTTCAACCGTACGGCCGATCTGATCTTCAACTGTTACTTTACCCTTAAGTTCGGCCGTCCCGTTCTTTTCGCCGCATCCAACCACGACAAAAAGGCAGGACAGGCATATCATTAGGGCAAGCACAGCTGCTGCTTTGCTGCCAAATCTACGCATGAAGCGCATTTTCTACCTCCCTGATCCATAGAGAACAAATGATTCTCTTGTGAGGCTCTTCGAGATCGAAGCGAAACCGATTGCATTCACCCGTGAATGATGGTACGGGTCAGTCCGGTAAAGTTCACCTCCTCGGATTTCACATAGTGAAACATGTGGTCCGCTTTACCTTTTGACCGAGTTCGCATGCAATATCAAAGGTTGCTTCCATCAGGTGACGGGGCCGTCAGGGCGTGGAATACAGTTGTTTTTCAGGTAGAGGTGTCCCTGACTTGCCATTGTTTAAAGTGATTGGTCTCAAAGAGATAAGAAAGAACTTGTCCGCTTATTGGTGCATCTAATCTTCTCTTGATGAAGTTACATGAAAAGCAAACAACCATCGCTTTTCTCTCCTTTCCAAACACGGGAGGCAAGGCTGTTTCCGGCCGTACCCTATCGGCCTTTGACCATCGCATGGAGCTTTAGGTCAAAAGGCTCGGAGAGCCAGTGCTAATTTCGTTTAGTTATAATAAGCATCTGTTGCTGATCTGTCAAACAAGTATTCAAACTCTGGTTTAAAATATTTTTTGTCAATGTTTAATCATTGATTAACTTTATCATCCAGTCGGCGAGCTTTACGTCCGGGGGCATGTCGAAATAGGGGTGGGGAGGCTTGATGTCAAGGACAGGAGTGCCGTCGATAGCGTCCAGGCCTTTGACTTCAAGCTTGTTTCCTTTTCTCTCAATGAGCTCAACAGCGGAGATGCCGATCGGGTTAGGCCTCACTGAAGACCTGGTGGCGAATATTCCCAGTTCAGGGTAATCATCCCGGCCGGCTGGACGTAATTTCTTCAAGTTTCGGCCGGCATCGTCACCTTTGTTTGCCCAGTAGACGACAAGGATATGAGAGAACTCCTCCACTCCGTCGAGGCACTCTGTAAACTGCTCGCTGATAATCAGTTCCGAAACAATAGCCTTTAACTTCGGTCTGCCTCCCCATTGCTGCAGAACCCTGAAGACACCGTCTTTATAACCAACAGTGGCTTCCTTGAGTTCGTTTCGTACGATGCCGACTGAAACGAGGTTTAAATTATCCAAAGGATTCGACACCTCTCAACAAAAAATTCGTGGAATATTTATGATCTTACAACACATCTATATCATAGCACTCGATATATCCTTTCCCTGAGTGAGTGCTTAAGTTTGTGGCGGGGTTAAGTTATATTGGATTCAAATCAATCAATGGTCACAATGTGTTCAAGGTGAGACTCAACTGCTGAACTCAAACGGGGATCTTAAAACCGAAGGGCCTGATAGACCCCTCCTCAAGGTTGATCAGCCGGAACCCCAACCCTTCAACTTTTGGCCCACGGCTCTCAACCGTGGGAATCGTGCGCACCTGAGAGACGCGCCCAAATATCGATAAACGAACCACCGCGCGCCTGAGAGAAGCGCCCAAATATCGATAAACGAACCACCGCGC
>JAFGMY010000015.1 GCA_016927325.1 Actinomycetota bacterium
AGAAACGCCCGGGACCGGGGCGAACTGCGCGTGGTGACCAATGAGGTTGGCACTCCCACCGGAGCGCGGGACCTCGCCGAGATAATAGTAAACGTCACCCTCTCGGGAAAATACGGGCTCTACCATGCTACCAACGAGGGCATCTGTTCCCGCTTCGATTTCGCGAAGCAGATACTTCAGTGTGCCGGCTGGACCGATATTGCGGTAAACCCCACGACCTCCGAGGAACTCGGTCTTCCGTGCCCGAGGCCTCCTTACTCACCCCTGGACAATATGTGCCTGAGGTTACAGGGATTCCCCGCGGCAAGATACTACATGGATCCCTTAAATGAGTATGTCCAGTGGTTGATGCAGGAGAACGACTTTTAAGCGTTTCCCGGCCGGCGGCCGGGTAAAACAAACCCCATCGGCGACCGGTTGGTTTTTATACCAGGAACCGTCCGGCTCCGTTTTTATGCCTGGATTGTCCCGTGATATAATTTGCGCGTATTCTGTTTCAAACGCGGCAGGGGCAGTCGTCGCGTGCGTGAAGCATATTTTGATCAAGGCGGACATGACAGTGGGGGGGTAATACCGTTGGGAAGTAATCAAGATGGGGAATTCCCCGAAAAAAGCGGTTTTGTACTGAAGAAGTGCCCTGAGTGCGGCCGGGAAATCCCGATCGAGGAAGCGTACTGTCCGTACTGTATGAACCATTTTGAAATATACGAAGCGGGTTTCTGTTCCAGGTGCGGCGAGATATCGAGGGCGATCGACAACAACAAATGCTCGCACTGCGGCAGCGATCTTCAGAACGTGCATATCGCCAGCAGACCGCTCAATAAAGACAAATACCCGGTCCGGCAACCATTTGCACCAATAGTACCGGCTCCCCCGACTCCTGATTCTCCTTACCCGCCCGGGCCGCCCCAGGCCCAATGGCAACAGCAGGTTCCTCCCGGATATCCTTACTCCCCGGCGCCGCTTCCGATCAGCAGGTCCAAGGATGCAAGAACCTCGCTGATTTTTGGAATTATAGGTTTTCTATGCCTGCCTTTCATCTTTTCGGTCCTGGCTATTGTTTACTCCACCAGGGCAAAAAGAGAGATCGCCATGCGGGCCGGCCGTTTCAACATGGAAGGTCTGGGAGAAGCGCAGGCGGGCATGATTCTGGGAATTACCGGTCTGGTTCTGTGGGTAGTGTTTCTTGCTTTAAGGCTGGCGACCGGTTTCACGGATATCTCCTTTGACGCTATTGTCTTTTATTTTCTGAATACAGTATCAATCCTTCTGTAATCAAACTCTTACAGGTCTCCCGGGGAACCTTTTTATTTTGAGTTTCGTTATATTAATAGAGGAAGAAAGTTTTTTCTTCATTATCCAAAGGGAATGTGTTTGCCGCATTGCCAGGTAATTTTGTAAAATGGAGTTGCAATAAACCCAAAACTCATCGATTCTTTATCGGTCCATTAGTCACTTGAGGTGAATAGATGAACAAGATTTCAATCTGGTATGCGAACCTGAGCCAGGAGCGTAAAAAGCAGATAACCGCGGGTGCGATCATCTTATCGATAGTCGCCCTGACCGTGATAGGGCTTGTCCTTCTTGTGCCAAGGAAGGTCGAAGTGACCTACGGCAAAATCGTAAGGGACCCTTATGACGGCCACATATGGGAAGACGAAAGCGACTATCATACTAAAACGGTTAGCGTAAAAGACGCCCACAAGTACAAGCTGGAGTATGAAAACAAGTTAAGCCCCGAACACGCACAGCAGAAGGCGGAGGAGGATGCGCAGAAGGCGGCCGAAGAAGCGGCCGCGCAAAACTCCGGCTTGCAGGACGTCCCGGTGGTCCTCACCGACCAGCAGGTGGATGATATCAACACACTCCAGCGCAACCTCAAGCAAGTAGGCCCGCAGGTCGTAACCGGTTTCCAGATGACCAACGCCATACAGGAGTCCAGGAACAGTCTGGTAACATACAGAAAACAGCTTGAGAACACCCCGGTTCCCGCCGAGATCGACAACATGAAAAACCAGACACTCCAGGTTTTCGACAAGCTGATACACGCTTGTGATCTGTATATATCCGCCATTGCCAACGCGGACTTGAATGCTTTCAACCAGGCCAACGCGCTGATCAACGAAGCGTTCGCCCAGATCACCGCGATCGTTCCGCAGTGGACCCAGTAACCGCGCTCATGGTGGGCCGGGCGGAAGATACCGTTTGAACGCAATAGAGGTTCCCGTTACAATCAACCGAAATGCTTACCGCTAAGGAGGCTTAAAAACGGTGAAACGTAAACTGGTAATTATTTTTCTGCATATCTGTGAAGTAGTCCTCATCGCTCTGTTTTACTTATTCAGGGGTCTTACATTCATTCTCCCTTTCAAAGCAATGAAAGCGATATGCACCGGATTAGGCCTTTCCTTCTACTACCTGGTAGCGCCTGTGAGAAAAGACCTTGTTAAGACAGTTTCAACCGCACTGCCCGAACTGAAAAAAAAAGAGGTAATCAGGATCGCCAAGGGTGCCTGCCGCGAGGGAATGTACGCTATTTTTGATTTTTTAATGTATGTGAGGCACGAGGATAAGTACCTTGCGAACCTTGAGGTCATAGGCATGGAACACTACGAGGAGGCCGCTGCCCTGAACAAGGGCGGCATAGGCCTTTCCTGCCACCTCGGCGCCTGGACCCTCTCTATGGCGATGCCTCCCCATTTCGGGGTCCGGTTATCCCCGATAGTCTATAACCCCAAAGACACAATGATGCCCCGCCTCGTGCGCACACTTTACAAATATGGCAAGCAGATGGGCGGCGATCCCGATGCCTGGGCCTTTGAAACAGGAAAAAATACTCCCAGGAGGGCGACCGAACATATTCGGAAGGGAAAATACTTAGGCATTCCTGTCGATGTGGGAGGGTCGAGAGTTGTTGAACTATTCGGTAAGCCTGCCGCGATGGCCAGCGGAATAGCGCATTTCGCCTGTGATACCGGGGCACCGATCCTGCCGGCCAACATCTACCGGGGGGAGAAGCCATACCAGACCAGGGCTGTTATCCGTCCGATACTGAAGTACGAACTGACCGGTGACAGGGAAACCGACCTGCAGGCGGTGATGCAGGCGGTGATGAAGCAACTCGAGGAAGAGGTCATGGAAGTGCCCGAGCAGTGGTCGAACTGGATCGGTCTCGGAATATGGTGGAAGCAGGCAAAGCATATCCGGAAGAGGAAAAGTGAAAAAGACTCTTAGTTCAATACTCAGGTGCCCAACGTGCAAAAGCCCGCTGGAAGAGAAAGAAAGCGGGCACCTCTACTGCAGTGGCTGCAACTTCACCTATGCTCCGGTGGATAATCTACTCAACCTGCTGCCCGAGAACATTGCCGACATCAAGAAGCTGGAGTGCGAACACTACACCGAGAAGCTCGACTACTACCTTCAGATGCACAGCACCTGGTGTGAGAGCCCCTTTTATAAGCACTATCACGGCGCTTTTCTCGAGGACCTCCGGCGCCTTCCGGCCGGCTCGCTGATACTCGAACTGGGCTGCGGATTGGGGAACGACGGCCTGGAGCTTCTTCGCTCCGGATTTTACCTGGTTGAAACCGACATCGCTCCGGGAGAACTTGCCGAGGCGCGGAAGATGCACGAGAAAGAGGGCTTCTCCGCCAACTGCACTCATATGCTCTCCGACGCGGAGGCCCTGCCCTTCAAAGATGGATCGTTTGACGGAGTTTTCATGGTGGCTGCGCTTCACCACCTCCCCAATCCCGAAGCGGCATTAAAGGAGGTAAAGCGCGTTCTCAAACCCGGTGGAATATTCGTGGCAGGGACCGAGCCGAATACCTGGCAGCACAAGACCATTTTCCCGATTGGCAAATGTTTTTTAAATCTTGCGTTCAAGTTAATGAAAAAAGAAAACAAGACGGCAGAAAACGTCTCGGAAGCGGACCAGGAAACCGAAGGGTTTTCCGGCAACGAACTTGCCCGGATGTTCAGCAACGCCGGCTTCTCCCACTGGGAACTCAAGCCGGCGGGTTACTTTACGGCCGCGGTCTTTTTTATCACAACCGAGTTTTCCAACCTCCTGGGCCGCAACATCAAGCTGTTTCCCCTGGAGAGGCTGCTTCTTCCGGTAGACACGTTTTTAGGTAGAATAAGTTTTTTCAGCAGATACCCCTGGCACTGGAATGCCGTTGCTTACAGTTGAGCTTCCCGAAAATATTATTGACTTATCTTCTCCATCTACTGCCCGCCCGGAAAAAGACCCGACGCTGACCACGGTGCCGAGTAACCGACACGTTAAATACTTTCCTGAATTACCAGTATCTCATCCAGGCAAGCTGAAGTGGTCAACCGTAACCATCCTGGCTTCAGGTTACTTGCTTTCGAAGGGGTTGTCGCTCAGCGGGAGTATTTCTGGCTCCATGGGTACTGTCGTTTCCTCTTCCTTTTCTTCTTCGAGGGAAACGTTCGGTAGAATATTCGTTGGTTCAGCCTTTGAGATGTCGATCTCTGTAAACGAGAAATCGTCGAACCAGGCGCTTCCCGTAACTGAACCGCCGGATGATTTCTTTTTCGTCCCGGCCACTATGCGCGCTGTTTTACTTCCCGCCGGAGCAGTTCCTGATACCAGAACAGGCATCCAGTCAAGGTTGGCAGCGTTGGTATTGCCCCTGAGGGTGTCCGACCACACTGTTTCAAGTAAAGTGCCCGAAGAATCATACCAGTTAACACCAATTCCGAGGAAATCGCCACGGAACATCCTCGCCTTTACAAACGAACTCAACTGATAATTACCGCCTTCAGTCACCTCAACAGGATCAGAAATCCATACCGCACCTGAAGCTTCGGCTGGAGAGTTGACGTTTTTTATCCTGAGCGACCTTGAGCCGGTGTGGGTTTCACCGGTGTCCCATGAGAATTCAGCAGTAGCGCCGCCAGAGAGTTCTCCGCTCCAGTTTGCCGCGGTACCGGCAGTTTCAACTTCGGCACCGGGATTTAAAACCAGATTTGCCGGGATCGTATCCGGTACTTGAATTGTTAAGGTATGGCCACCGGTGGCGACTACGTTATTCACAGTCAGCAGATTGCCGCTGAATTCGTAATCGTTATCCTGAACCATTGTTGTTCCGTCAACTTTGACAGTGTATCCGGAGGCAGCAATCCACGGACCATACAGATCCAGAGCAAAGGCTCCGGTGTTATCAATTATCGGAAAAACATTCGGTGCAATGTCGGTATCCACAGAAAATGTGATGGTCGTTCCGGCTCCATTGCCCAAGCCCATTCTTACCAGATCAAGTTCCACTCTGGACAGATTCCTTGCATGGATTACAGCTGAATTTTCAACCGGGTCGGCGACAACGCGCGCCATGCCCGGATTGTCTGTATCCGGTTGAGGTATCTGCACCTTCAGCCACCAGGCGCCTGTATTCCGGTCGTCATATGTCTTGTAGGCTACTTCCGTCGGATTTCTGTTCAACTGCCTGGCCCCAAAATAATCGAGGAACTCCGAATAGGAATCCTGAAAACCGTGACCAAGGTAAGGACTGGTTATATACTCGCTGGAATACCTGCCTGGTGACGACCAGGAAGCAAGCAGATCCGCTATATCTTTCCCATTACGGTATGTCGCTGTCACCCAGGTGTAAGGTTCGGGAGCGGGGGCCTGTATCCAGAATATCCACCAGGGAACCCACCAGGCGACTTGCACAGGATCGTATGTGTTGGGAACATTGGAGTCGGGGGTGCCATGGCAAATCCGGAAATTACTGTTGACGGCGTTTTCGAGAATGTAACGCGCACTGTTTCCATTGAGAAGGCTCATCCTCTCAGGGTAGTTGCCACCCGGTTCACCTCCCGCAATTGACTCAACATAATCGGCGAACTGTCCGTCGTTTATGGAAGCATAGATGCCCCCCGGATTCTCCGGGTAATAAGTTCTGAGCCATTGATAATCATAGAAGAGGTCCGTAAAACTGTCTGCCGGCCTCGAGGCTGCAAACATGTCCGGATGGTGAAGAGTTGAAGTAAAAGCCCCCAGGCCTCCCTGGGAGTGTCCCGAAAGGTAGACCCTGGACGGATCAATATTATATTTTTCCATTGTCCCGTATATGCAGTCCATTGCGTCCGATTCACCGTAAACGTATTCATTTTGTACACGGACGTTATCAAACTGGTATGAGCCTCCATAACTGCAGAGGCTGATGGGACCGGCGGGAATCGGCGTTTCCAGTTCCAAACGGCCGTAACCGTAAGGTGTTGCGTCATAAGCGCTTTGAAGATTAATCGGAACATCATTGATATACATCTCCAGGTAGCTTTGATAACAGGAGACTTTGAAATCTATCCAGCCATTAGCCGAACTCATGGCATTCCATGGCAGTGGGAGCTGGTAAAGCAGTTGCTGCATGCCGCCGGCATACTTGTATGCGCGCACGTACTTGACTCCGTTTGGATCCTTGTACAGGTCAAGGTGATAACAGTCCCCGTTTGAGTTACGGCGCAGGTTAACGCCGACTGCCGAATCATTGGAGATCGAAACATCCTTGATCTTCACTCTTACCGAATAATCTGTTCCGGTGGAACCGGCAAGAACGGCTTCCCGCCAGGCAGCGCCGGTATCGGTCTGGCTGTAGATGCCTCCGGCAGCCGACCAAGATCCGCTCAGTGGAGTCCAGGACGCCGAACCGTTTGAAAAGTCATCATAGATATTTGGTTCGCCTGTGTCCCGGCCGTCGATGAAAAGGCTGTGAAGATTTCTTCCCCATGGACACAAAACTATCAGCCCGCGCGCATCAGCCTGTTTTTTCATGTCAACAGAAAACGGATTATTAGGCTCGTTATCAAGAACCGGCAGGGCATACAACGCATGAAGATCCACCCACAGCGGGTATGTGGAGTTCGCATTGTAACCGTTGGGCAGGTAAACGCTGCAGGGAAGATACTGCCCGTCCACGGAGCTGTTAAAATCCCATCTGCAGGTGGTCCCGGGCACCGGCTCCATAAAGGGCAGTACTTCGCATCCCACAAGAAAGACGATTGCAAAGATCAACAGTACAGAGACGATGAGAAGGCATTTCTTTTTAACCTCGTAAAAACAGGTGCTTCTTGTCATTTTTGTCTCCCTTTAAATATTTTTCCGTCAAGTGAAGTACACACTGCGACAATGAATAACATGGGTTAACATACTGTGCTGCCAATATATTGCCTCATAAGAACACACTAATTTCCATCCCGGCCAAGTTTCCTGAATAACATTCTAGCATGGTTCGGTGTTTCTAAGAAAATTCAAGCAGCGCAGAACCTGAAATTACGAAGTAAAGTGGTCTGCTAAAAAAAGCGGCGCCGTATGGGCGCCGCCTTTTTTCATAGAGGATCTTCTCCTAGTTGAGCGAACGGAGTGCGACATCGTCAAACCAGACACTTCCGCTGAACCCCTGATCGTCGTGGTTCACAACAAAGAGGACCGGCTGTACTTTGTCAGCAGTTGCGGGTGAGGTAGCCTGAATCTCCATGGGCGTCCACTCGTTGGTTCCCTTAATTCCTGGTCCGGTACTCCATCCAACGAAGTTATTTGATTCGTCATACCATACGAGGCAAATCCCCACGTAAGAGTTATAAGCCGGGTTCTCGCTGTACTTTCCGTTTTCGTAGACCCTTGAGTTACTGTTCAGAACCCTGGTCTTCACAAACGCGCTGAATGAGTAAGACTTGTTGGCATCTATGCCGTCATCGATCTTGGGATCCAGTACCCACTGCGCCATTAAAGCAGAAGTTGTAGGTGTACAGTCCTTGATCCTTAGTGATCTGCTGCCGGAGTGGGAGAGGCACTCCATGGTGTTAACATCATAGATACCGCTTAGGGTTCCTGGTGGATCATTGTGTTCAAACGGAAGCCATTGGCCTGTTTCATTTTCAAATCCCGGGTCATAGCCTGAGAGTATATTGGCATCATCATGGCCGGTAGGTATCGTCACCGTGATTGTTGAATCTGAAGTTGTCGATACATCAGGGATAGTAATTTTTGTTCCGGTAACTGTGGGTGTAACCGGGTTCCCGTTCTTGGTTACTGTATAGCTTAAAAGCGGGTACCACTCGCCGACGAGTTCCAGGTCGGTCTCGGTCACGGTGTCTGTGACAGCCTCTGCTTCGGGTTGAGTGTCGTTGTCTACCGTAATGGTGATCGTTGATTCATCCGAAAGGTCCAGATTATCTTCGTCCCTCGCCATACGCTTCAGGTCCAGCGTAGTTGTCGCGACGTTTTTAACATGTACGTTTATCTGTGTATCAGACGCCCTCTCAGCCCTGGCAAGCGCGGGAGTGTCTTCGTCTTCCGGATCCGACGGAGTTAACCCGAGCCACCATGCGCTGTCGAGCTCCGAGAAATAAGTTTTATAGGCAACCTCGTCGGGGTCGATGTGCTGGTCAGTATCTGTCAGTGCCCGGTCAACGAAACCATCAGCCTGCAGAAGTTTATCACCAGTATCAATGAATTTATTATTCTGCGCCCCACCAACGGCATGGCCTCCATAGGGTACGGTGTTGTCATATGGGTAGTTGTCGAAATATTCGTCCATATCGGTGTAATCGGGATCACCTTCAGGCATATCGCCTTCAGCACTGAATGCGCTTGTTTCTACAATGCCTTCACACATTCCCTCTTCATGCAGTTCACACCAGGGTTGATACCCTACGGCGTATGTCGGCTTGGGATTGGGGTTCCCGTAGTTGTCCGCCGGGTTGCCGGTGACGGTATGGCTGTAAACAACAGGAATCCACCACAATGTTCCCACATACCTGATTGCAAGTGCATCATCACCGTTGTCGGGTGCAGTTGTGTTTGGGATCAATGTGTCCCTGCAGTTGTCCTGGATCCGGAAAGATGTATTCAGACCGTTTTCCAGTATGAAGCGGCCGCTTGCCTGGCGAAGTCCGGCCATGACCACAGGATCGCTGCTGTTCAGGGGATCGCTTGAACCCAGAAGGGCGTTCGCCGTTTCGACAATTCCCATGTCCTGTTCCGGATAAAGGAACGCCCAGGGGTTGGTCTGGTCCGGGTAATGCGCCTTGACCCAGCTGTAAGTATTTGCGAAATCGGTCGTACCCTGGTTCGGCATCATCGCGGTAAAGAGCTCGGGGTTTTGCAGGCCTAGAGCCCATGTACCGCAGCCCCCCATCGAATAACCACCAATGACTACCTGTGATGGATCCGCAATATAGTTTTCATCCACGCTGAACTCGTCCAATGCCTGCTGGACCACATCAATAATATCGGTTGCCCCATAGTTGAACTCGTCCTGTACCCTGAAGTTGTCGAACTCCGCAGTGCAGTTTCTTGCAATCAACCCGGCAGGTCCCGACGTATAAGTCGTTCCGACATCCGTATAGCCCGGCATATTAGGATAGGAGTTATTTGCAAGGAATATCATGCTATCGTCAACAAACAACTGCGTGTAGTCCTCATATGCGAGCACTTTGAGCTTATACTTTGTGTCTTCAGCCCATGTTTTATCATCGACATTTGACGCCAGTGTGGTCCAGGTTCCGTTCACCTGCTTGCAGAACGCGAACTTTCTGTTTGTTCCGTCATAGGTTAGCCCCGCCCAATACTGGTTCGATTCATTCTGTCTGCGGAAAAATATTCCCGTACAGCTGTTTGCGGTAGACGATGTAACAGTAATATCAGCCGTTATTGCGTATACACTTGCGCTGGAGTCCGCACGTACCGCCATGCTATACGAAGAAGAGTTGGTTCCCTGAACCAGATAACTCTCTCCGCCGCTTGTTTCGGTGTACCAGCTGCCCGGCAGTGTCCATCCGGTAGACCCGCTGGTGAACTCATCCATTATTGAAGGCTCCCCGTCCCCCGGATACCCGTCTTGATAGAAAGTCTGGGGGTTTCGGCCGACCGGGGTCAGGATGATTATGTCGTTTTCGTCGGCGAGGTCCTGGAGATCCTGGTTATTGTCACCAAGCGGCCCGCCAAAAGGATGAAGCATCACGTACAACGGAAGGGGTGAGGTCTCCGGTTCTTCCGGTAAATATATGGAGCAAGGTATTGTAGCTCCATCAACACTTGACTGGTAGTCATGTCTTCCGCTTGCAGGTACCGCTCCCGCCTCATCCTGCCTGATTGCCAGTGCCACCACTGCTAGCAGCATTACAATGACGGCAACCACCACCCTTTTGGATATCCGGTATCTGCTGCCTGAAACTGCCTGATTGAAAGCCAATTCCATCCCCTCCTGTCAAATGCTTGCTGCCCTTTTGTCGCGGGAAGATTGGGGAATTACAGGACCGCCATTTCGGTAATAAAAATTAATCACGAACGACAGACACCGTCGTTTTTATTGATTAAAAAGCCAAAAGTTGCCATTTTGCCAATCCCCATCTTCCGCACTCTCCCAAGTGTCAGTGGGATAATATATACAACATGACATGGTGTCAAGCTTACGAATTGTATTAATTCTGATGCCGGACGGTAATGAACTCGGTATTCAGCAGGAGAACGATAAAACTCCAACTCTAATTTTCAAGATTCAAGATGAGACTCTATTATTTTTGACCCTATTTTCATTCCAAGATGTGAATCTATTTTCATTTTTTTCTGTTGAGCGCGGAGGCCTGAATCTTATGTCAGAACATATTTGTGACGATTCGCTTCCCCTATTTGAGGATAAACGTGATCTTAATCTTGTGTCTTTTGAGTTCACTCCGAAGTGGCTTCAGATAGGTGGGTTCACCGATAAACCGTTTTCCCATACGGCGGTATGGTCATAATCACGGATTACTTACAAAGACTACGCGAGAACTCTTGAGTGGGTTGAAACGTCACGAATTCCTGGAAATCCGGGGCAAATCCAGCCTGAGGGAAATCCCAGTTGCAATCCGGGTTCAATCGTGTTTCACATATGAACGTAT
>JAFGMY010000110.1 GCA_016927325.1 Actinomycetota bacterium
CGCCTGGGCGACCTTCTGGCCGTGTTCGTCAACCCCCGTAAGAAAAAACACCTCCCGGCCCTTCAGCCTGTAATACCTGGCGATGGCATCGGCGGCCAGCGTGGTGTAGGCCGTACCGATGTGCGGCACGTCGTTAACGTAGTAGATCGGCGTCGTTATGTAGAAAACTTCTCCCAATTCCCTTATACCTCCCTGTCGAAGCAACAAGCAAATCATAAAGTAGACAGCCTCCGCCCGCAACGTCGAAAGTCCTTCGAGCGGCAATCCGGATTCAAACCGCCGGAAATCCGCAGGCAACAACCGCAAGCAAAGACGCCAAACCCGCCTGCTGTCATTAGACCTTTTTGAACAATCGGAACATGCCTTATGAAGCAAATGTTGACTTCTTGTTTACCGGCCTGGATTGTTATAGTCTTTAACTGCAGTCATCTAATCCCGGTATTTTCGATAAGAAAAGGCAACGGCTTTCAGTTCGTGGGAAGGTTATGGGAACTAAAACCTGCGGAACATCACATCAACTGGGGGGATAATCATGGAATACGACGCGATCATTATAGGAGCCGGACTTGGTGGATGCGCCGCGGCGGCCTCCATGGCCGGTGCGGGTAAGAAAGTCCTGGTACTGGAGCGTACCGACCGGATAGGAGGACGGTGCTCCAGCGAGGAACGTGAAGGCCGTCCCCTTGATATAGCCAGCACCACTATCGCAAGGAGCGAGTTCGGCCCGTATATGGAAGCGCTCCGCAGAGTGGGAAAAGAAGACGCGGTCAGCTTCGGTCACGTGAAAAAAGCCATGTTAAAGCTGGCCGGCAATGAGTTCAGGATGAATCTCGAGCCGATGATGAAGTTCATGAACGATAAGGTCCCTGCCCGGATACTTGAGGCTGCAGGTTCTGTTATTCCCACAGTAACCGGAAACCTGGCCGAACTGGTCAGAGACAATGCCGATCAGACAATCGAGGATTACCTGAGCCGGTACGCCAGGAGCAAGGTAATACATAACATCATCAACACCTTCACGTTATATGTCTATGGCACCCCCTACTGGATGACCTCCATGGGAGAGTTCATCCAGTTCACGCTGGACCTCATGGAGCCGATGATGAGCGCCGCAGCCGATGGTGAGATGTGCGTCGGGTTCCTGAAAGGCGGCCTGTTGACCTATCCCACCGCCCTGCGCGAGGGAGTTGAAGAGCGCGAAGGCGAGTTCCGAACCGGCGTGGGAGTAAAGCAGATCCTTGTTGAGGACGGAAAGGTAAAAGGGGTCGTAACTGAAGACGGGGAAAAGATAGAGGCAAGAATCGTCCTCAGCAACGCAGGCATCAAGGAAACCGTGGGGCAACTGGTCGGGAAAGAGCATTTTACGGATGACTACAATAAGTATATCGACGACCTCATTCCCGGCATAAGCGGCACCTGCCTCCGCATCATGGTCAATAAAGAGGTTACCGACCTCGACCTTATCCTGAACATCCCTCCGGAAGATACAATAAAGTACTATCACGAACTGTGGGACGAGCATAAGATTCCCGACGGACTGCCGCCGATGATCATTACTGTTCCCTCCACTGTGGACCCGACCGTGGCACCGAAAGGCCATCAGCTGATCCTGGGCATAAATGCGATCAGTTTCGAACCCCGGGAGAACTGGCCGAAGTGGGAAGAAAAGCTGCTGGGTACGATGATAGACGCTATTCCGGAGATTGAGGGACATATAGTGTGGCGGGACTATCTCAACCCGGGTACCTACCTGGTCTTCGGAGAGGAGCAGTCCCCGGCGATCGGGATTGCCCAGTGTGTCGGACAGGTCCGCGATACCCGGCCTTCTTCGAAATCGCCTGTGGAAGGCCTTTACTACGTGGGAGCCGAAGCGGGAAAGAACATTTCCGGAATGGCCTCCGAGATGGCCATCGGAAGCGGACTGGCCTGCGCCGACTACATCCTGACCCAGATACTGGTCCCGGCTTAAAGGGACATTGAGCCTTGCCACCGAGGAGAATCGAATGAAACTTATCAAGCCGCCCGCAGAGTTCATCATCAAGAGAAAAATCCCTTTCATGGACGTCAAAGTGCCCTTCGTGGACGTCGGAAAAGTGGGAAAGCTTATCTTTGACGCTACGGGGCTGACATTCGGGACGTCCAGGTTCCCGATGGTGAAAGAGTTTGTCCCTTATTTCAAAAGGGAAAAAAACTACATCAAGTGGCTTCCCGTCAATGAGAAAATCGAGCTACCTGAGAATACGCCGGTGCCGGTGGAGATTTTATACCGCTGCATCGAGGAAGCTTCTCACAGGGTAATTATCGACGGCGGTTGTTTTTGCCGGATTCTCAACGACTGCGAGCACTACCCCCACGACCTTGGCTGCCTCTTCATGGGCGATTCCGCCATGGAAATATCCGAATCGCTCGGCCGTGAAGTCAGTGTCGAGGAAGCGAAAGCCCACGCAGAGAAAGGGGTAGAAGCCGGGCTGGTGCCTCTGATCGGCAAAGTACGAATAGACAACCTGGGTTTCGGGGTAAAAGACCGCGGGAAGCTCCTTACCGTCTGCTTCTGCTGCGAGTGCTGCTGTATAAGCCGTTACCTTCACAACATGGAAGCCGCCGACCTGGAACCGCTCTGGACCGGCCTGGAAGGAATCGTGGTCGAAGTAACCGACGACTGCACCGGATGCGGGGTGTGTCAGGACGCCTGTTACACCAAGGCTATTAATATTCCCTACGGAAAAGCCCAGATAAGCGATTACTGTAAAGCCTGCGGGCGTTGCGCCACCATATGCCCCAACAACGCGATCAAGATTCACATCGACGACCCGGAGTTCCTGGAGAAAACTCTGGACCGCGTACGCCGTGAGGTAGATTACAGAAGCTGACCCTCTTTATTCTTGCCGTCCGTACCCTCCGGTGCGGACGAAGCCGAACCGGGCGCGCGACTGGAGAGTCCCGCCACAAATTAAGGGGGTTTGTTTCCTGGCGGATTTCAAAAGACCCACCCTGGCTGGAAGCTGCCTGATTCAGGTAATCAGAGGTGTTCGATTGCATCGAACATCTCCTGGTCCGGCGGGAAATCTTGCTCGTCTTCCCCTATGTACAAGTATCTGACTATTCCATCCGGGTCGAGAATCATGTTAGTGGGCCTGGCAATCAACCCCCGCTTGGAATCCGGATTAATATCCCGGGCGTCATAGAAAATATCGTATTTCCGGATAATTTCGCGATCGACATCATTGATTATGGTAAACGGAAGTTCATGCGCCCTCAGGTATTTTTCGAGCGTTTCCCGGGGCTCGGCGGAGACTCCCAGCACCACCGTCTTTCTCCTGGCGAACTCTTCGATAATGTCCCGTACATGGACCATGTACCGCCTGCAGTGCGGTCACCAGCTTCCTTTCAGGAATATCACCAGCAGTTTATGCCCACGGAAATCACTCAAGCATACCTTCTCTTCCGTCCCGCCTTCCGGAAGACAAAAACCGGGCGCCTCGTCCCCTACATGTACACTCCTGCTCTCCAGGGTCATCTTCTTACCCCCGTTGTATCTCCCGCCTGCTCAAATGAGCAACCGCAATAAATTACTTACCGTAATATTTCAACAGGCCGGTCCCGGAACACCTGCAAAAAAAGGTGTTTAACCGGATATGCACCTGATGAAAACATGCGGGTGTTTCAGCGTAAAAAGTGAATCGCTTCTATGCAGTACATCATAAGCGGCAATCGACTATAATTCGAATACACGAGTCAGCATTTCCGGAGAATCAGGAGATCATGAACTGGATCGACATTACCGTCCCGATAACAAGCGGCATGACCGGCTGGCCTGGAGATCCGCCGGTCGAGATTAAGCGCTTCTCCGAACTGAGGGTTGGAGATGACTTCAACGCCACCCGGCTGTCCCTGAACACCCACACCGGAACACATATGGACGCTCCCCTGCATTTCATTGACGGCGGCACGGGCATTGACGAGGTTCCTCCCGATGCCTTGATCGGGCCAGCGAGAATAGTCGAGATCAGGAACACCGGCTCAGTCGGTATCAACGAACTGGAACCTTTAAACATAAGTGAGGGCGAACGCGTCCTGTTTAAGACCCGGAACTCATCAATGCCCTGGTACCGGATGCCTTTCACCGGGGATTACAGTTATCTGTCCCTCGAAGGCGCCCGCTTTCTCGCGGAAGCGCGCATCGTGATGGTCGGAGTCGACTATCTCTCCGTCGCCGGATTCAGCCCCGAGGCTGAATCGGCTGAAACCCACCGAACGCTGCTCGGATCGGGCATCTTTATAGTAGAAGGCCTCGACCTTTCCCTGGTGAAAGCCGGTCGATATGAACTTATATGCCTGCCGCTCAAAATCGAACAGGGCGACGGCTCGCCGGTTCGTGCCATGGTCAAGCCTTTCTAAAACAACCCGGATGGGACATCGTTTAAACCATTCACCCCCCGGCAAACATCTCCATTAGAGGGTTTTGAGTAAGAGTCGTTAGAGCAAACACGATTTCATATCAACTTGCTCAGAGACCAGTCCGATATGAAAAAGACAACCGGCTCCCGCGAAAAGGAGCGGCCACGCGGTTGTGGAAAGATAACAAAAAGACCGGGCCGACTTCGAAGGAAGGAACTGCTTCATGACAATAGGCAGAAAGGAAAAAGAAATAATCTCGAGATCAAAGTACGATGCCCTGATCTTTGATATGGACGGGGTTATTACCACTACCGCCAGAGTCCACGCCTCCGCGTGGAAGAGCATGTTCGATGAATTCCTTAAAGAAAAGTCCGCTGCAGACAGTTACAAGCCTTTCGTATTGGATAAGGATTACCCCGAATACGTGGACGGAAAACCCCGCTATGAAGGCGTAAAAAGTTTCCTTGAGTCCCGCGGAATCGAGCTTCCGTACGGGACTCCGGACGATCCGCCGGACGCTGAGACCATATGCGGCCTCGGCAACCGGAAAAACGTGTTGTTTCGTGAACACTTGAAGGCTGAAGGTGTTGAGGTATACCAGTCCACTGTCGAACTGATAAAGACTTTCAGGACCAAAGGCTTCAAGATCGCGGTAGCCTCTTCGAGCAAAAACTGCTCGTATGTACTGGACGCGGCCGATATTGCCGACCTTTTTATGGCCAAAGTGGATGGAATCGACATCGAGAGCCTTGACCTCAAGGGCAAGCCGGACCCCGACATGTTCCTGGAAGCGGCCAGGAGGCTCGAGGCCGAACCTGGAAGAAGCGTCGTCTTTGAAGACGCAATATCCGGTGTACAGGCCGGGAGGAGCGGTGGTTTCGGGCTGGTTGTTGGAGTTGACCGTGAAAACCAGGGACAGGTGCTCATAGACAACGGCGCGGATATTGTAGTTGACGACCTGTCTGAAATCGACGTCGGGGTTCAGGTAAACGATCTTAAGAACGCACTGGAGGCGTTTCATGAAGTCGAGGTCGATATCGGCAACAAACAGGTTGTGGTGTTTCTCGACTATGACGGGACATTGACACCTATCGTATCGCATCCGGAAGACGCGCTAATGCCTGAAGATATGAGAAATACCGTAGAGAGACTTTCGTACCAGTGCCCGGTAGCGATAGTAAGCGGAAGAGGGCTTGAAGTCGTAAAGGATTTCGTCCAGATCGATACGCTGAATTTTGCCGGAAGCCACGGTTTTGAAATAGAAGGCCCCGGCATCAAGGAAGACAACCGGCAGGCGCTCGACCTTGTCCCGTTAATCGACAAGGTCGAAGAAGTAGTGACCCGCAAGCTGAAGGCGATACCCGGTTCACAGGTGGAACGAAAGAGGTTTTCCATTGCGGTGCATTACAGAAATGTGGACGAACATCTTATTGAGACCGTAAAATCGATCGCCTCCGACGCCGCCGGGAGGTACCCCGGGCTCAGGATCACAAAGGGCAAGAAAGTCTACGAAATACAACCTGATATAGAGTGGAACAAAGGCAAAGCTCTTCTCTGGCTCCTGAACGCGCTCCACCTTGACCGCCCAAACGTCATACCTTTCTATCTCGGGGACGACATTACCGATGAGGACGCGTTCGAAGTGCTCAAATCCAATGGTATTTCCATAGTCGTCGGGGAAAGCGAGCGCGACACAAAAGCTCTTTTCAGCCTCAAGAATACCAGTGAAGTGCGTGAGTTCCTGGAGGAGTTGCTCAGTCTTCTGGAAGGAGAAAGCACGTGGTGGCTTTCAAACGAAGGGTTTGATCCCGAGCAGGAAGGTCTTCGCGAGGTGCTTTGCACCCTCGGCAACGGTTATTTCGCGACCAGGGGCGCCACACCGGAATCAAAGGCTGACGATGTCCATTATCCCGGCACATATCTAGCCGGGGGGTACAACCGGCTCGAAACGGAAATCGCCGGCCGGATAATCGAAAATGAAGACCTGGTGAACCTTCCGAACTGGCTGTGCCTTACATTCAGGATCGACGGGGGGGACTGGTACAATCTCGACGAAGTCGAGATTGTGTTCTACAACCTGGAGCTCGACACCAGGAAAGGCGTTCTCCACAGGACGGTACATTTCAAGGATAAGGACGGAAGAGAAACCAGGCTGTTCGAGCACCGGGTTGTGAGTATGGCGGATATGCATATCGCCGCTCTCGAAATAGTTATCATCCCGCTCAACTGGTCCGGCAATATCGAGATAAGATCAGCCCTGGACGGCACGATTATAAATGACGGTGTCGCCAGGTACAGGGACCTCAACCAGAAACACCTCGATCCGGTTGAAACAGACCCCGTCGGGGACGGGATTATTCTCCTTGAGGTGCAAATGAACCAGTCCCATGTCCATATAGCACAAGCGGCCCGAACGATCGTATTCAGGGACAGTGAACTTGTAAACGCGGAACGAAGAGAAGTGGAAGAACCCGGCTACATCGCCCAGTACCTGACACTGGAAGCCTGCGAAGGGGATCAGATAATCATTGAAAAGACAGTTGCGCTTTACACTTCCCGTGATGTGGGCATCTCGGAGTGCGCCCTGGAAGCCGTCATGGCCGCCAATAGCGCTCCCCGCTTCAAAGGCATCATGATGGCTCATGCGCTGGCCTGGGACCACCTCTGGAGAAGGTTCAGGATCGACCTCAAGCTCGGTATGCCGCCGGATCAGCACTACGTGCAGAGAATCCTCAGAATCTACAGCTTCCACCTGCTGCAGAGCGCATCCATGCACTCGCTGGATATAGATGTCGGCATGCCGTCGAGGGGCTGGCACGGTGAAGCTTACCGTGGACATATCTTCTGGGACGAACTCATTATCTTCCCGTTCCTGAACTACAGGACACCACAGATCACCCGGAGTCTGCTTATGTACAGATACCGCCGCCTGCCCGAAGCCCGGAAAGCCGCCAAGCGGATGGGCTACAAAGGAGCGATGTTTCCCTGGCAGAGCGGAAGCAACGGCCGTGAAGAAACACAGCAGGTCCACCTTAACCCTAAGTCGGGAAACTGGCTTGCCGACAACTCGCACCTTCAGCGACATATAAACGCAGCCATCGTGTACAACATCTGGCAGTATTACCAGGTGACCGGCGACCTCGAGTTTCTATCCTGGTACGGAGCCGAGATGATACTGGAGATCGCCCGCTTCTGGGCTTCACTCGCGGAATACAACAGCGACATAGACAGGTATGAGATTCTAGGAGTAATGGGTCCGGACGAGTATCATGACAGCTACCCCGGAGCGTCGAGCCCCGGTCTCAACAATAACGCCTACACTAATATAATGGTCGTGTTCGTTTTGAACAGAGCACTGGAGCTCTTTGACCTCCTGCACGAGGAGCAGCTTCATGAACTGCGCGAAAAGCTCTCTATCGAAAAAGGTGAGATCGATCGCTGGAAAGAGATAAGCACAAAACTGAAGGTCGTAATCCAGGAAGACGGCATCATACCACAATTCGAGGGCTATGAAGACCTGAAAGAGTTTGACTGGGAAACGTATAGAAAGAAATACGGCGACATACAGCGGCTCGACCGGATACTGGAAGCCGAAGGGGACTCGTGCAACAACTACAAGGTCTCCAAGCAGGCCGACCTGTTGATGCTCTTCTATCTTTTCTCAGCGGAAGAGCTGACCCAGATGTTCACCCAACTCGGTTACCGCTTTGAGCCTTCGATGATCCCGGACAACATAGACTACTATCTCCAGCGGACGTCCAACGGGTCGTCGCTGAGCTGGATCATTCACTCATGGGTGGCCGCCCGCCGGGACAGAACGCGTTCCTGGGAGATGTTCAACCGGGCCCTCCTTACCGATTTCATGGACATCCAGGGGGGCACCGCACCGGAAGGCATCCATCTCGGAGCCATGGCCGGCTGCATCGATCTTGTACAGAGAGGATACACCGGTCTTGAGTGCCGCGGAAACGTTCTCCGGTTCAACCCGCAGTTCCCTGAGGAGCTAGACGGGTTAAGGATGCATATCCGTTACCGGGGACACTGGCTCGAACTGTCTATAGGCTCCAATAAAGTAAAAGTTGAATCACTGGCAAGCAGCGCGGTGCCGGTCAGAATCGAAGTCAAGGACTCCGTCCTCAAGCTGAAAGAGGGCCAGACCGAGGAGTTTGAGTTGTAGATTCTAACTTCCAAAATGAGATTAACCCCCCTCTTCCGAGGAGGTCTAATCTCATGCTGAACGGGAACCCACCTTATGAACGGTCCAGTTTACAATTTGGACCGGTACCACTCTAAAGGCTGGACACCGGGGTTAATAGCCAAGCACGTCGTGCCCGCCCTCCGCGTGTCCGAATGTGCCCGCATAGTCGAAGTAAACCGCCCTCTCCGACTGGATTGAAGCGGTACCGTCCCTGGTGCTAACCCTCATGGAAAACTCGAGGTTGCTCCGGCCGAGGACCTCATTGGTCAGGACCGTGGTCCTTGACAGCGGGGGCAGGGTCATCTCCCGCCTGACGTTGTCCCCCTCCTTTACAAAGTAATCAACAGTTACAACCTTCTCCTCATCAGTTGTGTTCTGGATGAGCAACCAGGTCTCGAACTGTGACACCTCGTTTCCGGTATAGCCTTCGGCAAAGTTCGCCTCCGCCACCGGTGCTTCAGCACCAAGTGAGTCATGACCGCCTGACCACTTGTTTCTAAAGTCAAAGTACATCGCCCGTTCAACCACCACCGGCAGGCTGGAGTTGATATGCGTGCTGACCATCTTGAACTCACCTACATCCCTGTTAACGCCTATCGTCAAGCGGCCGTTCGCCGGGGCCTGGTAGTCAACAATCTGAGGGTCACCATCGGGGAACATATAAGTCACAGTTATTTCCGCCGGCCGGTCGTTCTGGTTAGCAACCAGTATCCACTCGTCGAACGGGCCTTCGGCCGATCCGGTAAAACCTTCAGCCAGATACCAGTCGTTCTTCGTGCCCGATGTCGCGTGCTCGCAGTGGCCGCCGGTCCACTTGCCCTGATAGTTGAAATACATCGCCCTCTCGGCAACAACCGGGACATCTGATGTGATATGCGCGCTGACTTCCTTTGCCTGCCCGACCTCGAAGTCCACGCTTATACTCTTCCGGGTCTTCGCAGGAACTTCGTAATGGCGGAGTTCCGGAACGCTGTTTCCAGGGAAAAGGTATTCGATACTGACATCAGCACCGGTTGTACCGGGGTTCAATATCAGTATCCACTCATCAAATTCGTTTCCGGCCCAGCCGGTAAAACCCTCGGCAAGATACTGGTCGACGGACGGCGCGTTGACGCCAAGCGCGTCATGGCCGCCCTCTATACCCGAGAAGTTGAAGTACATCGTACGCTCGCAGATTATGTCCCTGTCGCTTCTTATGACCGCCGACACCCCAACCTCGTTCGGCATTTCGTCAATTACCCTTACCGTCTTGCGGCTCTCGGCGGGAACAACATGGTCGACTTGTTTCTCCCGGCCGTCTTCGGTCATATAATTCACGGTGATGTTCGCGTCTTCAGGCTCCGGGTTCTCAATCAGAATATATTCATCAAAACCGGGCTGGGTGCTTCCCTCGGCGAAGTACCAGTTCATGGCCGGCTGCAAAATGGACGCGTTCGTTATCGTATCCGAGATCGGGGGAACACCGTCAGACGACAGTGTCGCTGTATTTATGATTCTGCCGTCGCCCTGCGGGAACTCCGCGACCCTTACCTGGAAACCGACAACCGCCTGCCCACCAGGGACGATTATACCGGCGCCCGCGCCGGGAGAGTTAACGTTCATCCCCCCCGCAAAAGGAGGAGTATTACCATAGAGGTCCGAAACCGGGTTGCCGTTCAATGTTGTTGAACCGGCTATATACTCGGTGTCGGCGGGTATCGAATCGGTTATGGAAGCATCGGTTGCCTGACCGGTCCCGCTGTTCGAAGCGGTGATACTGTAAGTTATTGTGCCGCCCGGTTCGGCAATATCAGCCGGATCCGCGCTTTTGTCAATCGCAAGAGCCGGCTCAGAGGAACCCGCATATCCGACCGCGCGGTTTGAAGTCGCCGCATCCTGTCCTGTCCACCACATCTTCCAACTGCAGTTGTCGCCGTGCCCGTCGAATTTTGTCGGACTGTAAAGGACGCTTGGAGTGTAGCAGCGGTCGTCCCTCCACGGAACGCCGTCGCTTATGTGCATCATGGGGTTGCCGGGATCCCTCGTCCAGTTTATACCGTTGGTGGAGGTCGCGTACCCTATACCTTTATTGGCGCCTCCGCTGGGGCCCGATCCCGAGTACCAGAGGTGCCAGGAACCATCACCTTCCTTAATTACGGTCCCCGCGGTCGAGTAGTCGCTGTCCCACTCACCAGCCGCGCCATGGTCGAGAACAGGATCGTTGCCGTACCGGTACCAGTGGTTGCCGTCGATGCTGTAACCGAGGCCTATGACCTCAAGCCCTCCAGTGGTCCCGTCATAGTACATCGTGAAAGAGTAGTCGAACGGGTCGCCCCCGGTATTGGAAGCGTACGGGTTGTAAAACACGGTGACCGGCCCGTATGTGCCCCGGTTCCAGTCCGGCGAAACCCCTGTTACGATCGGCGCTCCCGCGTCCTGGGTCAGTACCTGGTCGTTTACCCATGTAACCCCATCCACCGAGTCCGCGGTCCTCATCGCGGTTACGGCATAGATGCTGACCGAAGGGTCCCAGTACCATATCTTGTAATAGTAAGGCCCCGCCCCGTAACCATCGGGCATATAAACGATTTTCGCGTGATAACCGCTGCTTACGATGCCCTGCATCTCCACCGGCTCACTCCAGTTTCTTCCGTCGCTGGAGGTAGAAAGAGCTTCAAAACTGCCCGGTGTATGACCCGCGAACCACATCTTATAGTAAGTGGCTTCACCGTGTCCGGAAAACCGGTCGTCATCATATAAAACGCAGGGATAGTAAGCCTCATGGGAAGGATCGAAGACAGGATTTGAAGGATCCTCAACAAAAGTAACATCGGCGGCTTTCGCATAATCCTGCAAAATGACGAGAGCTCCCAGAACCATAAGTAAAACCAACAGTATTGCGGTCGTCCGCCTGGTTGCGGCCAACCTTTGCTTTGCGACCATTACACTCATCTCCCGCTACTATATTTCCATATTTCAAACAATCCCCGGGTCGCAACCGCTTGCTAGAAAATGTTTTCGCAACACTCCAGGCTTCCTATTCTCCGCTTTTTAACGCCACACAGGTAACACGGCCACCCAATAGTGAAACGTGCCCGTCTTGTCCGGGTGTCGCTTCAGCAGCCACCACTTTTCTAACGGTAGCATTTTCACCTAAGCGGTAAGTATTCTCCGTAACCGGAGACCTTATACTTATCCAAATAGAGAACCCTCACTTATTTTTCTCGGAAATTTCGGAAAAAGTCTTAAAACTTCAAGGGTGAAAAATGAAATGGTGCAAGCCGCTGGATATCACATTGATGCCGGGTATTGAAAACAAACCCTGAGAATGCAGGACAGACTTATTCCCAGACTATTTGCTGACATAGTAAGCCACTACGTTTTCGCGCCTGGTTTCCCAGTGTGCCTCGCACTTTTCCTTGGTCAATGCCTCGAAGAGCCCCAGGATGGTCCCCGCGATAAGGTGAACGTCAAACGGGTTCTCCACGACCACTTCCATGTGGGAAGCTTCGACTTTGAAGTACAGGGGATTGCCATGGCCGTAAAGCGGAAGGTTCATCAGGTACTGACGGTAAACCTCATGGATCTCACCCAGGGTGTGCACTCCCCTCGGATCGGCTATCCCCATCTGACCGATGTGTTCTACAACCCAGTCTCGCTTGGCCTTGACCAGTATTTCGTTGACTTCCTCTCCCAGTTCTTCAGCGAGTTCCCTGAAAACCGTAGTCAAAGTATAGCTTGGCGAGATAATCATCCTGGCGTTGGTAAACCGGTCAACTATATACCCTCCGCCGTCCATCCACTTCAGGCGCTCCGAGATGCCGTACGGCACCCTGCACCTCCGGCACACAGGCAGCTTCACATCACCGGGAATCGTCGTAGTAATATTGGCCTCGAGGCGTTCGGAGAACTTGGGTTTGCCGCCCGACGGCCATACCTTGATGATAAACTCCATTTCGCCATATTCATTGAGCTCGTATTCGTAGGGGCCGCCGTCGAGAAACTCAAAGGCGCCAACCACATTCGCCGCCATCAGCTCACGGTGGTAAGGGTTTATGAACCTGGCAATTCCCCATTCACCGGGAACATAATCCAGGGTCTCGCACCGCGACAACCCGAAAAGTCGTGCAATTATATTAAAAATAAAAACAGCCGATCTCTTGCCGAACCCCGTATGCAGGTACGAACCCAGTCCCGGGAAGACCCTTGGCATATCCTCGAAGGAGGTCCTGCTTATATTTCTATGTGCCTCGAAAAGCAGGTGCCCTATCGAGTATCCCAGGTTTTCCTCTATTCTGGAAAATACCGTATGGTAAACATCCGAGTTGATTATAGCCATCTTCAGGGTTTCACTGTACGGCAGAGTTATCCGGCCGCTGTTCCGCCACCTCAACATAAAGGGAGCAAGCAAAGGCACTCCACATTTGGGGCAACGTCGCATAATAAGATCCGGCGCCATCTACACCTCCAACTCCGGGATAACACCGTTGATCGGAATTAACAGTATAAAGCATTATCAGGAATGTTATCTAATATACTACTACAAATGAAATCCGGGAAAGAAAGATGCGGTCAGGCTTGCTTCAATTCATAAGCAACCACGTCATCGCTTCGCTTCGTCCAGCCGACAGTGCAGCCACGCTTCTCCAGCCCCTCGTATACTCCTTTCAGCATTCCACCGAGCATATAAAGGTCATAAGGGTTTTCGACCACCAGCTCAACCGTTTCGCCACGCTTGAAGGAAACCGGATTGCCGTAACCGTATGCCGGAAGGCATTTTATGAAATTATCATAAACGGCGGTCTTCTCTTCTTCCGGAAACTTCTTTCCGTTGTCGCCGGGTCCTCCTAAATGATTCAGGTTCTCGGCCGTCCAGTCCGACTGGCTGTCGATCAGCAAATCGTAGATCTCTTCGCCGAGTTCCCTGGCCAGTTCCCTGAAAGCGGTAGACAACATATGGGAGGGGAAAAAGACCATCCGGGAACCCGCTGCGACCTCGCTTATGAGTCCCTCGGCCAGGTCCCAGCGCAAACGGCGTGAAACATATTCGGGCACCCCGCATTTAGGGCAGGATCCGTGAACAGGCGAGCCGGGGATAATCGGCCTGAGTTCCACCTGGAACCTGTCCGAAATTTCATCGTCCCTGTCTGAAGCGCTTACCTCTATAAGGAACTCGTCGGATTCCTGGTGTTTCCAGGTGTATTCGTAGGGTTTTTCCTCGAGGAACTCAAAGGCCCCGACCACGTTTGCCGCGAGAAGACCGGGGTTAAAGGGATTCTTGACATAGGCTACCCCGTACTCTCCTGATTTATACCCCCTCGTCTCAGACATGCAAAGCCCTGTGTACAGTGCCAGAAGATTGAACAGCTTTACGGTGAACCTTCTGCCGAAACTCAAGCGTTTCAACAAGCCGAACCCGGTAACATATGCCGGGGTCTTGTCGAAAAGGAGTTTTGTGACGTTTTTTTGAGCTTCATAGATTATGCGATCGACGGGCATCCCGATCATGCTCTCCACGCTGGAGAAGATATGGCTGAACACCTCGGGGTTGATTACGACCATTCTCAGGTCGTAACCCATGAAAAGGTCTATCGTACCGCCGTTTGTCCACTTCAACATGCCGCCGACCAATCTCGGGGTGTTGCATATGGGACAGGTCCTGGATAATAATTTACCGGCCACTCCAACCTCCTGTTGTCCTTTAAACCGATGCACCACGGATCCCGCACAATACCTGAACATGAAAAACATCTTCATTCAGTCGTTGTCCGACCAGCCGCCCGGCCCCTCCATATTCAGCGAAAATAACAAAGAATCTGTGACCGTTCGGGAACTCCTCTTAAATACATATTGAATGGGTCTCATTGCCTGCAACAGTTCTTTGTACTGTGTGTTTATTGCCCCCGTTGTGAGTACAAGCCTCCGACTTTATATCGAAAACGGGTCAAGAAAACTTTAGGGATTTTCAAGAATGCTTCTTCTTATCCTTGAAGTGTATAAGTGGAAGAATAAACCCGCGGATTCCCCGGTATTTCAAGTGAATGCGGGTAATGAAGGCTTCTTTTTATTGAACTAGGCGGGCTCGAGTGAGTAGATGACTTCCGCTTTCCTCCTGACATCCCAACTCACATTGCATTCCCGCTTGGAGAATATCTCGTAAAGACCCTGCAAAGTCCCCGCCAGCACATTTTCATCAAAAGGATTTTCGATGGTCACTTTCACCTTGCTGCCGCTGGAAACAAAAGAAACGGGATTGCCGTAACCGAATACGGGAAGATCCTTCAGGTAATCCTTAAAAGCCTTTTCGAACTCGTCGCCCTCAAGGGCCGACTCCCCGGGAGCATTGCCCAGCAGCTCTACATGCTCAACTGTCCAGTCCCGCTGGGCCGGCACAAGAAGTTTGGTAACCTCATCTCCCAGCTCTTTTGCAAGCTCCCTGAAGACGGTCTTGAGAAGGAAGCCATCCATCATTATCACCCTGGAACCGGAGTTGGTGTCGATTATCTTCCCCTCTTCCTCGATCCACTTAAGACGCGAAGCGGCGATCAGGGGAGCCCGGCACAGAGTGCATTTCTCGTAGGGAACCTTTCCGGAAATCCTTACAGGCTTTTCCACGTTCAACCTTTCGGATATCTCCGGCTTCTCCTTCGCGGCATGCACTTCAACCAGATAGTTGTTACCACCCTCGTCTGTTATCTGGTGCTTGAAGGGAACCATCTCAAGAAACTCGAACGCCCCTACTATGTTCGCGGCCATCAAGTCAATGTTGTACGGGTTCTTCAGCCTCGCAAGACCGTATTTCCCGGGTTCATATTCAAGGGTCGCCGAATAACTCATGCCTGAGAGTATGGCCACCTTATTGAAACCCTCGACTATAAGCCTTTTCCAGATGGGAATTTTCTTGAACAGCGATACACCGGGGAGCCGCCTGCCGAAGGAGTCGAACAGGGCTATGCTGATGTTCCTCTGCGCCTCGAAAAGTATATGCTCGATCGATATCCCCAGCCAATCCTCAATCTGGGAGAACAACTTGTCGTAAACACCCGTGTGGAGCATCACAATTCTTACATGCTTGTCTATGAATATCGGAGAGATCGTCCCGTTGTTTTTCCAGCGTATGGCCAGTGAAATCACAACCGGAAATCCGCATTTCGGGCAGCGTATCTTCGACAAGGCCATGTTTACAGCGGTTCTGATGCTCCAATCACGTACACTGGCATAGAGACTGTTCTGATTCCCCATCTTTGCCTCCCAACACCTTACGACACCTTCATAGTAAGGGATACTATGTCAAAAGAGCCATCCGGCGCAAATTCCCCCGTACGCAAAAGAGACCGGGGCCAGATCCAATATTATCTGACCCCGATCCTTTTCATCGACCCAAGCCGTTACTCTCAGTTTTAAGGCCTTCCGGGCTGTGGTTACTCGCCGACACCGAGTGAGCAGTGGCCGCCGTAAATACCGTTGTACATAAAGTACATGGCACGCTCGGCTATTACTCCATTCTCACACGTGGCCGAAACCTCCCCGTCCTCGATTACTTCTATTTTCGTCGAGACCTCGGCGTCTTCAAGGCCTTCTATCTCGTCAACCATGATCGTATACCGGCTCCTGGCGGCGATAATGTATTCCTTGACTATCGGATCGCCGCCTTCCGCGGTCATAAAGGATACCCGGACCTTCACATCAACATCGTTAGGATTCTGAATCAGTATCCATGTATTGAACTGGCCGCCGGTATAGCCCTCAGCCATCATCCAGTATGCTTTTTCGCCCATCGCGCCGATGCTGTTATGACCGTCTCCTTCAACACCGTCGGAAAAATACATCGACCTTTCGGCCACCACGTAGTATCCGCCGGAACCGGTCCCTTCCGCAGGCTCTTCGACCGCGGAGCTTTCTATCATCGTCGACACGTCTGTGCTTTCAAGGCCCTCGATCTGGTCCACCGGAATGGTAAACCGCTCGTATGGTTCTAACTGGTATTCCCTGACAATGGTAGTGTCCAGGTCTTCATCGCCTTCTTCCTCAGGATCTTCCTCGACCGCGGCCTCTACACCCGGAACCATGAAGGTTGCCTTCACGTTTACCGGAACGCCATTGGGGTTCGAGACCAGCACGTATGTATCGTAGCGGTCGGCCGTCCGGCCTTCGGCCATGTACCATGTGCTCGATGTATAAGGAGCGCCGATCGAACAGTGACCGCCTTTTATTCCACCGTAGTCGAAATACATCGCCCTTTCGGCTACAACACCTGGCACCTCTTCCCCGGAGCCCGAGCCTTCGGGTGCCATCGAATAGACTATCGCGCTGACCTCGGCGTTTTCGAGTCCAGGAATGCCGTCCACGCCGATAGTAAACCTTCGCATTGGCGGAATATCGTACTCCTGCTCAATGTATTCAGGCTGAGGAGCCGGATCAGGATCGCTGGGATCCATCTCGCGGCCGGCAGCCGCGGCATCCTTGGGCGTGAAGAACTTAACCTTAATGTGTGCAGGCACATCGTTGGGGTTCATTACCAGAATATAAGTGTCGAAAGTACCACCTGTATAGCCTTCAGCCAGGAACCATGTTCTCGACGTGTTGAAGGCACCGATCGAGTTGCTCCCTCCGGCTCTTCCGCCTTCATAGTTGAAGTACATCGCCCTCTCAACAATTATTCCCTTGGAAGCTTCCACCATAGTAGATACATTCGCGTTTGAGAGACCCGGCTGATCGTCAACCTTTATCGTCGTGCGAGAATTTCCCTCGAGGTCAAGCTTGACCGGGTCCGTAACGCTCGCGTCAGTCATAAAACTGACTGAAGCTTCGGCCTTGTCCCCGGTCGGGTTCTGAAGCAGGATATAAGTGTCGAAATTACCCCCGGTGAACCCTTCCGGCAGATACCAGTTGGTGTAACCGCAAGCCTGGCTTCCCTGTGAAGAGCTGAGAATGATTGCCATTGATGATAATAATAACAAGCTCAACAGCACCGGAAGACCTTTCCCTCTCAAAACCTTCATACAACCGCCCCCTTAATAGACCTCTACAAACAATTAACCGGCAGCAACCACACTTTCCTTCTTGTGGAATGAGCAGTTCCCGCCTGTTTCAAAATAATTTTATTATCTTTAAATTCGGCATAACCTGTTGATACCTGAACAAGCAATGCGCTTAAATAAATTTTTTCTTTCTGAATGCCTCGTATTCCTTTAACAAAAACAACTTTTCCAACATTCTCAACAGCAATGTGGTCCGTACCCTCCAGTGCGGACGAAGCCAATCTACCTCCTCTTGTGGTCCGTACCCTCCGGTGCGGACGATGGTTGAACAGGGAGCACGACGGGAGCGCCCGCCGCAAAATAGTGGAATGAAGTAGTCATGTGGCGCTTTCTCGCGGGTCTGGAGATACTCGCTTGAGCCGGTAAACATATAAAGAGCAGGACAAGGCTGCGTCCTTAGGCGACAGATTGATTTGTATGTAATATGGTGTTTGGTAGAATACTATAAGTAAAACTCGTAGGGGGTATTTAAATTGCCTATTGATCCGATATTAAACAGGCGCAGCATAAGAAAATTCCGTGACGAAAACGTCGAACCCGGACTCATCGAACAGGTGCTGGAAGCGGCGAGACTCGCTCCATCATGGAAGAACCTTCAAACATGGGAGCTCCTTGTGATCACGGATGCCGGGAAGCGAAGCGAAGTCGCGGGAACAATGGAGGGCAACCCGGCCCGGAATGCCATTACCCAGGCGCCGGTCCTTATAATAGTTTGCGCGGACCCCACGAGGTCAGGCGTTATGAACGGCAAAGAATACTACATGACGGACATCGGAATTGTAATGGACCATATAATGCTCGAGGCCTCAAGCCTGGGATTGGGGACTGTATTTGTAGGGCTGTTCGATGAAGAAAAGATAAGGGGCATCTTCGGCATCCCCGGACAGTACCGCATTGTGGCCATGACCCCACTGGGGTACCCGGAAAAGATTCCGGAACCCCGTCCAAGAAAGGGTATTGAGGAAATAGTGCACCGGAACAACTGGTAATCCCGGTACACCTGGAAGATCAAACGGGAGTGATTAAAGATATTTGAATCGGTGCCGGTAAATCCCGAGTCGGTGGAAGACTACTCAACATTCGTGGGTTTCAACGAAATATGGGACATTCGGCAACTTGCTGATAATCTGGGCGGCGCCCGCGTACTGCACATATCGAGCACCGCTTACGGCGGATCGGTGGCCGAGATCCTGAATTCGCTCGTGCCGCTCATGAAAGACCTCGGCCTCAAAGCGGACTGGAAAGTCATCGAAGCCGACGAAGAGTTCGCTGCCGTTAATAAGTTTCTTATCAATCGTCTCCAGGGTTATGAGGCCCCGTGGGAACCCGAGATGATCGACATCTATATGAAAAAGAGCCGTGAAAACGCAAAGGGCTTCGCCGACAACTATGATTTCATTATCGTCCATGACCCGGAACCGATCGCGATTCTTCCGATGCTCATCGAGAGCAAGCGGCCTTCCGGCAAATGGATATGGCGCTGCCACATCGACCCCAGCGGTTCGATTCCCGACGCCTGGGACTTCATTAGAGATTTTCTGAGCAGTTATGACGCCGCGATCTTCACATCAAGAGATTTCACTCCCATGGACATAAACACCCGGACGGTCATCATGACACCCACTATCGATCCGATGAGCCTGAGAAACCTTCCACTGGACCCGCACCTCGTGGAATCTATTGTTTCCAGGTTCAACGTTGACCCGAAAAGACCACTTATCGTCCAGGTTTCCCGGTTCGATCCCTGGGATGATCCGCTGGGTGTCGTCGATGCGTACAGGATAGCCAAGAGGAAGATCCCCGAACTGCAACTGGCGTTCGTCGCTTCGGTTAATCAGGACGACCCGGAAGGTTTTCATTATTACCGGAAGACCGCGCTGAAAGCGGAATACGATCCCGATCTCTATGTCTGCACAAACCTGCAGGGAATAGGAAGCATCGAAGTCAACGCCTTTCAACGCGCGGCGGATGTAATAATGCACAAGCCGGTCAGGGAGGGTTTCGGGCTGACCATAACAGAAGCTCTCTGGAAATCGAGGGCTGTGGTCGCCGTTAATACAGGGGGCATTCCCCTGCAGATAGATGACGGGGAAAATGGGTTCCTCGTGGAAAACACGTCGGAGTGCGCGGAAAGGGTCGTGACACTGATGGAGAATCCCCAGCTCAGGGAAAGGTTTGGAAAGAACGGAAGGGAAAAAGTACGCGATAACTTTCTCATCCCGAGGGAGCTCCACGATTACATGAACCTTTTCTTCTCGCTGTCCGGCTGACTAAAAAAAGACCCTGTGGAAGGTGTTGAAACAAGTGGACCGATCCGAAAAAATCCATCAATTGCTGAAAGACCGGACATTTATCGTCGCATCAAACCGCGGCCCCGTCGAATTCCGCACCGACGAAGACGGGATAATAAGGCCGCATAGAGGCGCCGGCGGGCTCGTCTCCGCCCTGGAGGGAGCCCTTCAGACCGCGCAGGTCACATGGGTGGCAAGCGCCATAACCGCCGAGGATGAAATAATGGTGAACAACGCGGGTGGGGACCCGCTCAGGATACCCCCCGAAGACCCCACTTACAACGTGAGGCTGATCCCTATCGGGGACCGCACGTATCACCGCTATTACAATGTAATCAGCAATCTCCTGCTGTGGTTCATTCAGCATTATCTGTGGGACATCCCGATATGGCCGGACATAGACGAAGGGACCCATCACGCGTGGCAGGAAGGGTACCGCGTGGTGAACCGCTCCTTCGCCGAGGAGATCGTAAGGGCGGCTGGCGGCGATGAAGCCCCCGTTATAATGCTCCAGGATTACCACCTGTACCTGTGTGCGCGCTATATAAGGGACAAGCTTCCAGAAGCGGTGATACAGCACTTCACCCATATTCCCTGGTGCCAGCCCGATTATCTTCGCCTTATGCCAAGGTACATGAAAGATGAAATCATAGAGGGGCTGCTCTCCTGCGACTGCGTTTCCTTTCACACTGATAAATATGCCCGGAGCTTCCTGTGGAGCTGCATGGAACTGACCGGTTACGATGTCGACCTGGCCGACAGCACCGTACAGGTCGGGCCCCGCAAAGTCCTGGTGAGCCACCATCCCATTTCGATCGACTGGAGACAGCTGCAGGAAAACGCGTCAGGCGAAGCCGTCGAAAGTGAGAAGCCGAATGTGCTCAGAATGGCGGGCGGCAAGAGGATGCTGCTGCGGATAGACCGGATCGATTTTTCGAAAAACATCGTACGCGGGTTCAAGGTCTACCGCCGCTTCCTGGACAAATACCACGAATGGTGGGGCAAGGTCGTTTTCGTAGCCCTCCTTTACCCGTCGAGGCTGGGGCTGGTGAAGTACCGCAAGTACATCGAAACCCTCGAGCACGAGGTGGAGGAACTCAACGATGAGTTTTCGACCAGGTCCTGGCAGCCGGTTGTGCTCTCCGTGGAAGACAACTACTCCCAGTCACTCGCCGCACTCCTTGAATACGATGTCCTGCTGGTCAACTCTCTCTTCGACGGCATGAACCTGGTGAGCAAGGAGGGCGCGGCGCTTAACACCAGGAATGGGGTCATCATACTCTCGGAGAACGCGGGCTCATTCGACGAACTGGAAGAGGGCGTAATACCGATCAACCCGCTCGACATCGAAGAAGGGGCCGACGCGATCAACACCGCTCTGCTGATGGATGCCGGGGACAGGAAACGCCGGGCGTCTATAATGGCCGAGAAAGTCCGGTCACACACCGCCGAAGACTGGCTGCTCGACCAGATAGAAGATATACTGCCGTAAAAATGGATCAAATCCCGGCTACCAGGAGAGAACTGTGGAAATAACCAATATCGAAGCCCGTGACATCCCGGACGCATGGTTCCAGTGCATATACGACATAATGGAAAAGGGCAGGGAATACAGGATTGAAAGGGGCTCATACGAAGGCCAGATAAGGCGCGAGTTCGAGTGTGCGGTCATAAAAATCAACTACCCTGAGGCAAGGCCCCTCATACCCACCATGCCGGAAGGGTCCACCCTCCCCCCGCCTACCGATATGAAGTTCGTAAACAACTACCTGGAAAAGCTTGTTTCAGCCCACTCGAAAGCGGAAAGGGAAGACTACACCTACGGGCAGTACCTCGAACCCCAGATACACGAAGTGATCCGCATGTACAAAGAAGACGGTTTCGGCACAAACCAGGCCTGCATGGCCGTCTGCGACCCGAGGAACATATTCCTGAACGACCCACCGTGCCTGCGGCAGGTGGACACCCGCATCTACCCCGACGAGAAGAAGCTGCACTTCATTCTCTATTTCCGCTCCTGGGACCTCTGGGGCGGGTTCCCATCCAACCTCGCCGCCCTCCAACTCCTGAAGGAGTACATGGCCAGTGAGATAGGCGGCGGAGTCGACCCCGGCGAAACGATCGCGATCAGCAAAGGCCTGCACCTTTACGACATGTACTTCGAGGTGGCCAACCTGCGCCTGGGGCGCAGCAGCTGAAGCAGCTTTCTGTCATGTTCATTTATTCTGTTTTGAGGAATTTTAAACAGGCAGGCTTGTTTCGGTAATTAACCAGTTTCTTCTGCCACCGCAGGTATTCATCCCATGCGGGCGTAGCGATCCCGTCGTAGTAAAACAAGCCGAAGTATGCGTCTTCCCATGAAGTGCCCGGCGGATCGTCTATGTCCTCGAATATCCAGATTTTTCTGTATCCTGCGCCGTAAAGGCTGCCCACACCTTTTTTCCCGATTGCTTCCCGCTGGCCCTCCTCAGAGTATTCAGAGCGCCCGCTGTGCGGCCATCCTATCTCGCAGATCACTATTTCCCTGTCGGGATACCCGTTCTCAGCGCAAATATCTTTAACCTGATCGCAGTACCATACCCAGTGTTCCGGGTAATCGTACGCGTGCACATCGATACCATCGGTGACCCCCGCCATGCTTATCAACTTGTTGACACTGATCGTTTTTCTGCTCTTTCCCTTTAGTTCAACTGATTTTCTCTGGCTTGTACCGTCACTGAACGTAAAAGCAATGTTCGCCGTAACCTCACTACTGTTCGGATTCTCGAGCAGCAGCCGCTCACGTTTACCGTCCCGCGTGGTAACCCCTGTAAAGTTCCAGGTCTTACGCGGACTCTTTGTCCCGGTCTCTTGAGTATTGCCGCTGGATCTGTCATGTAGATCGTTGTTCTCGATTAGCTCGGCGACAATGCTTCGGCTCGCCTTGACCTTTATCGACAGGTCCTGGTTTCCCCCGGCCAGCAGTATCTTGTAGTTTGCGAAATCACCAGCAGCACGGGTGATGCCGTTCAACATCCCTCCGCTGATAACATACGCCTCCGGATTTCCGGCCTTTATTCCGTTATACCCGGCGCGCAGAATCCCCAGATAACTCTGGTCGCAGTATCCGTTGTAATAAACAACCCCTTCTTTTGCCGGCGGCGCGTCAAGGTCCCATCCGGGCTCCTGAAATATCTGGAAATAATCCACATATCCTTGATACCTTTTCGCGAAAGCCCTGCAGAAGTTCTTAAAATCGGCCGGGTTCTTTGGCGGGCCGTACTCAATACCGCGTTCGCCGACGACCGGAGTAGCCGGGTCTGCAGCCCATACAGGCACCGGAGTTCCGATTACGACAAGTATTGAATCAACCCCGAGGCTGAGGCAGTTGTTGATGACCTTGTCCGGGTATGACCAGTTGAAAGAGTTCCTTGATTTCTCGATAGACGCCCAGGCAATATTGACCCTGATATTTCTGAACCCGGGCCACTCGGATGAAGGTACCCTGGCTTTCAACCTGCTGGTTACATTACGGGTACAAATCCCAAGAAGCTTCCTGTTCCCAAAACTGGTTCCGGTGCTCTCTGCAGTTTCATTATTTGTTTTTTTACCGTTCGAAGCGGACCCGCAACCGGCCGTTACAACAGCGATAATCGCAGCCGCAAGCATTCCTGCGATAATCTTCAACTTGATATTTCTTCTAACCACTGCTGCTCCCGGATTCCGGCGGCATTTTATAATATTGCCTAGAAATACCCGATATGGAAGAATCCCGCAATGGCAAGCGCCGATTTTTTAATAGTATCTCCTGTCCGACTGTCTTCAAAGAGCGTGTAAGGTCTGCCGATACATTAAGTAAGGATATTATAAAGAACAAGTAAGCTCGGGAATGGAGCGATCGCGGGAAGACGAAAAACCTTTACGCTTGTAGAACCGGCATTATCATAGAGGCTATGGCGCAACCCGTTGTTACCATCATGGCAAGAAACAGGAAATCAATTCGTGGAAGTATCGTAATAACTTGTATTCTGATAGCAGTATTTTGCCTGCTGTCTTTTTCGGCCTTCCTGGATAAAGCTTCAGCCGCACCCGTACCGTGGCCTGCCGATATCGGCACTGATATTGGCGTGAACCTTCCTCCGGATTATGAACCCAGCGGAGTAGTATGGAGCCCAAAGTATGACAGCCTGTTCCTTGTAAGTGACAACGGCAACTTAACGAAGCTGGATACTAATGGAAATATCGCGTCTAA
>JAFGMY010000111.1 GCA_016927325.1 Actinomycetota bacterium
CTCTTTAGCCTGCTTAAGTTCCCTTTCGGCCTTCTTTCTTTCGGTGATATCACGGGAAATTCCCAGCACGCCGGCGAGGCGGCCTTCCACTTCCTTTAAGCCGTTGATTCTAACCTCATTCCAGATCGTGGAACCGTCCTTGCGGTAAAACTCGAGTTCAACCGTCCAGAACGTCTCCAAGTCGCTTGACCCTCCAACGTCATTCTGGATCGCCTGGGCGAAAGCTCTCGTTAGAGCGCGCAGAGATAAGGGGGTTAATACTTCATTCAGGGGCATCGACCTTACTTCATCAGGTGTAAACCCGGTATTCATCTCAATCGAAGGACTTATGTAATTGAAATTGAGATCCATGCCCATGGTCCAGATTACGTCGGTAACGTTTTCCGCGAGCAGCCGGTGCTTCTCCTCACTTACGCGCAAAGCCTCCGCCATCCTGTACTCGCCGATCGTCCGTTCAACCTGCTTGGTAAGGACATCAAGGATGTTCCTCAATTCTCTCGGTATACTCTCGAGTGTTCTGGAAACAACTCCTATCGACCCGACAATGTCACCGGTTTCGCTGACCATCGGGATAATTCCAATAGACTTTACGTCTTCCTCTTTTGAGAGTTCCCTCAACGGCGACGAAAGCTCGGCCTGTCCCGCAAACAACTGCATTCCGCTTCTAATCGCTTTTCCCTCGTATACGCCGGGATCGATATGGTTTACAGCCCACACATATGATTTGGATATCCCTGAATGTCGTTCAAAATCAAACTTCCTTCTGGATTTTCCTGAAATGCTTATAAAGCCGCCTTCGAAACCTATCGCTTTTAATATGACTTTTAAAGCGGTGTCCAGAATATCATCCAGCCCTACATCTCCCACCACGCTCAAAGCAAGGTCCCTCTGCGCTTCAATGAACTTTTCCGTCCTCTTGATACCGCTGATATCCCTCGCGATTACCCATACACCGAAAGGCTCGCCATCTTCATCGTTCGCAAGCCATGCCTTGAGACTGATCGGCAACCTGGTACCGTCTTTTCTGGTGTAGTCGGCTTCCATTTCTCCGCTGTTGCCTTTCTGAAACAACTGCGTGTAAATATTATCAAGGTCGATATCCGCTTTCATTTTCGGCATGATCTTCTCAACGGGTATTCCTTCTATCTCTTTCATCTTATAGCCGACCATGCCGAGAAAAGCTTCGTTAGCCTCAATAATCCGGCCTTCCATGTCCACGAGCAGAATACCATCCATGCTGGAGTGGTAGAGGCTTCTGTATTTTTCTTCGCTCCTTACCAGGACATTCTCGATCTTCTTCCGGTGGTTCACATCCCTGGAAACGCCTATCGCGCCCACAGGTGCACCGTCAATGTCCCTCAAGAACTTCAGCTTCATTTCAATCCAGGTCGTGCGTCCGTCCTTGCGGTACATCTCTATCTCTACCATCCAGGTCTTGTCGTTCCAGTTATATCCCCTCTTTTCATCTTCGGCTATCTGATCGAGGACATCGTTGATCTTCTCCAGGGATTCGGAAGTCACCAGATTTACGGGTTCCAGGCCCAGCGTTTCCTCCACCGAAAAACCGGTAAGCTTTTCAATTGAAGGAGAAAGATATACGGCTTCCATATTATTATCGATTACCCAGATCACGTCATCGATATTGTTCATGATCATTTCATGTTTCGATCTGCTTTCTTCCAGCGCTTTCTTAAGTCCGGCGTTACGGATGAACTGCGCCATCTGCGCCACCAGCAGCTCAATATCGACAAGTGATTCACCCGGAATATCCTTCCCCGAACGGGAAGACAGCAAAACGCACCCCGCCCTCATGCTTTCATCGTAGAAAGGTACGAATACAACGCTCAAGAGGTCTTCAACGTTTTCCATATCACCGAGCGGGTAAGGCACTTCCTTCGATCCTGTAAATAAAAACGGTGCGTCGTTTTGTTCGCAGAACTCAAAAAGACCGTCAATGCGAGCGTTAAAGCTGTTTTCAAACAGCGTGGAGTGGTTGGAACTGTAAAATGAAGAGAAAGCTCCACAACCGTTATCCCTGACGCTCAGGAGCGCGCACTCAAGGCCGGAAAGGTCCTGAAGAATCCTTATCGTAAGTTCAATAAGTTCAGTCAGGCTGCAGTCCTGTAATATCCGCCGGGATATTTCACTCTTGCCTGAAAGGAATAGCTCGATCGAGTTGAGTGTTTTCGGGATTTCTTCGTCTGGTTCCGGGCATTCCTGTTTCAAATCTTCAAATTTACCGGGCTTCTCTTCTCCCTTTTTCACTATAAAGTTTCCCCTGGCGATTGCGCACTTCGCTTCTGTCCGGTTTTCTGCCGCTAAGAAAACAGCCGGAACTGTATGATATAACCATTATATGTATCGGCAACTCTGCATCAGGGGTATAGTGTGCAGACATTTGGGGGATGGGATTCTAATACCAATGCCTGATGAAAACGCGGCATTTTTTCATAAAACAGGATAATTTCAGTGTCAATCGGGAAAAACGGCGGTATTAGCGCATTTCGAGCCTTTCCCGATACGAACAGCGTTCCCGATTGCGGACCGCACAGTTTCCAGCCCGAGTCTAACCGCAACCCGCAACTCTTTCCCCAGTGCGAGATAAGCGGCGATCGAAGAGGAAAGCACGCACCCCGTACCGTGAACACTCAAGCCGTCACGCCATGCAGCCTTAAACCTGATGACGTTCTCACCATCGTAATAAATATCGAGCGCGCTGATTTCATCTTCACCCTCATGCCTGAACCCTGTTATCAGGACAGCGTTGGCCCCCGTTTCGACAATCCCGAGTGATGCCTCCTCCATTTCACCCGGAGTGCTTACCGAAAAACCCCACACCTCGGAAACCTCATCGATATTCGGGGTCACAATTGATGCGTACGGTACCAGTGACCCGAGAAGAAAATCCGCGCAGCCGGAACCATCGAGATCGCCACCCGCCGCGCTCTTCAACACCGGGTCGACGACAACCGGCCCATCATAACGGTCTCTCAACACCTTGAAAAAACCGTCATCCGAAAACGCGTTTCCCAGGGCTCCGACTTTTACGGCATCAGGCCTGCAGTCGTCGAGCAAAACCTCCAGTTGCCGGCGTACTGCTTCACCCCCCGGATCGAACCGTCCTTCCATTCCCTTTGTGTTCTGAAACGTCAGTGTAGTCGCTATTCCCATTCCGTAGACCCCTATGTTTTCAAACGCCCTGACATCGGCCAGTATACCGGCGCCGCCGCAAGGGTCGAGTCCGGCAATCGACAGTGCTTTCCTGGGACGGTTCTTATGATCCTGTTCAGACACCATTCATCTACTCCATGAAATGCTCGAAACCGTTGCCGGCCGGGTCAATAACCTCACCGGCCCCGCTCAATATCCGAACACCTGAATCGACCGGTTTCATTTCCCCGACTTTCGTCGCCCTCACACCGTTCGATGAGAGCACTTTCAAGGCATCCCCGAAGCGGTCGGGTGAAGCGGTGAAAACAAGCTCGTAATCCTCACCACCCGAAAGCGCCCATGCCAGCGGGTCGACATCTCTGCTCTCCGCAAGCCTTTCCAGCTCTTCGCTTAAAGGCAGATAGGCCGACTCTATAATGCAGCCGAGTCTGCTCATCTCGCAGATATGACCGACATCGGTGATAAGCCCGTCACTCAGATCCTCCATCGCGCTCACTCCGGCGGCTGAAAGGAGCCTGCCTTCCGTCACGCGCGGCTTCGGCCTCAAGTGCGCGTTCTCAAGCCGGGGGTACTCCGAAGCAGGTCCGGCCCGGGGGGTCTGCAATACAGAAAGCCCCCCGGCCGAATCACCCAGGGTACCCGTAACCCCTATCAAATCACCGCTTTTCGCCCCGCCTCTCAGTACCGGACCGCCCTCCGGCGGCGTGCCCGCGACCGCCACCGTAAGCAGCAACCCCGCGGGCGATCTGCATACATCTCCCCCTATGAGCTCACAGCCGCAGGCGTCCAGGGATTCGAGCACTCCTTCGATTAGAGAGCGGACTCCCTCGGGTGAAGGGGGGCTGGAAAATCCGCAAGAGACCATTGCGCATTCCGGGGCGCCTCCCATGGCCGCTATATCGCTTATCGCGGCTGATACCGCTTTCCAGCCGACGTCCCGCAGATCGAAATAGTCCAGGCTGAAATGTGTTCCCTCGTAGAATGAATCGATGGTCAGCAGCGAGGTGTCCGAATTAAAGCGGAACAGAGCCGCATCGTCTCCGATCGGCACCTCGACTTTCGCGCTCCGGCTTCCTACCTTATTCTTAATAAAGGCCAGAATCTCCGATTCATTCACTGGAACTCACCCCCGGATCAGTTCCTCAACAACTCTCCAGATCGGATTTCAAGTAGCTGGATATAAACTTCATGGCGCAGAATTCACCGCACATGGTACACCCGGTTTCGTCCACTTTGCACCCGGACATGATTTTCCGGGTTTTTTCCGGATCGATAGACAGCTCAATCTGTTCTTTCCAGTCAAGCGCTTTGCGCGCAACGGACATACGGTTGTCCCACTCCATAAAGAATCCGGGATTTTTTGCGATATCCCCGGCGTGGGCGGCTATCCTGGTGACGATTACGCCATCCTTGACGTCTTCCACATCAGGAAGGCCCAGATGCTCCCGCGGTGTTACGTAGCAAAGAAAATCCGCTCCCGCCGCCGCGGCGACCGAACCACCTATGCTTGCTACGATATGATCGTAACCCGGGGCGACGTCGGTAACCAGAGGTCCCAACACATAGAAGGGTGCACCTCCACATATCTCCTTCGCCAGCTCCACATTCAGCCGGACCTGATCGACCGGAACATGACCCGGGCCCTCCACCATCACCTGGACACCTGCTTCCCTGCACCTGCCCACGAGCCTGCCAAGGGTTATCAGCTCCTGGATTTGAGCGGAATCAGTGGCGTCATTCACCGCTCCCGGGCGGAAACCATCCCCAAGGCTCAGCGTCAACTCGTAACGCCTCGCGATATCAAGGAGCCTGTCGAACTCGGCGTAAAGCGGATTCTCCCTGTCATTGAACAGTATCCAACCGGCGAGAAAAGCCCCGCCCCGGCTCACGATGTCCGCTATTCGGCCTTGCGATTCGAGCGACTCGAGAGCGCTTGAAGTGACACCGCAGTGCACCGTAACAAAATCGACCCCGTCACGCGCATGCCTTTCGATGGCTTCAAACATATCGTCGGACTTCATCTGTACAATGCTTCCGTAACGGTCCATCGACTCTATGGCGGCCTGATAAACCGGGACCGTTCCCACCGGCACGGCGGAGTTTCCTATGATCTTTTTTCGTACACCGTCTATATCTCCGCCGGTCGAAAGGTCCATTATTGCATCCGTACCGGCCTTGACCGCCGATTCGAGCTTGGCGAGTTCGTACTTAACATCAGCCCTGTCCTGCGAGGTACCGATATTGGCGTTGACTTTTGTCTTCAGCCCTTTCCCGATAACGCATGGTTTCTCGATATCGCGTCCCGAGTTCAATGTAAAAATAATTTTTCCGCCGACGATCCCGTCCGCGACCTCCTCGATGCCAAGCGGCTCTCCCTCGATTGCCTTTTCCAGCGCGCGAGGGATATCGCCCTTCTTGAGTCTTTCTATTAATGTCGATTTCTCAATCATTTAAAGCTCCTCCGGCTCAGCAACCGGTATCTTCCGGTTTGCCGCCTATTGCCTTGAGTAACAAAACAGCCGATTCAAGTGGATCAACAGAACCGCTGACCGCCGAAGAAACAGCGACCCCGGCGGCACCTGTTTTCATTACATCCGTCACCGTATCCCTGTCGATGCCGCCGACAGCTATGACCGGCGCCAATCGGGCACGGCAGTACTCCGAAACACCGGCGACGCCGATCGGCTCTCCCGCATCGCTCTTGGTAGGGCTCTTGCAGACCGGACCGATGCCCAGATAATCCGCACCCAGTTTCACCGCCTCGGCGGCGTCCTTCCTTGTTTCCGGTGAATACCCAATGATAGCGTCCCCGGGCAGAACGTCGCGAGCGTCCTTTACGCTGATGTCGTCCACCCCGAGGTGTATTCCGGAAGACCCGACGATCAAGGCGATATCAACCCTGTCGTTCACGAAAAACAGGGCGTCCCTGGAATCGCACATCTCTTTTATTTCCCGCGCAATAGACGCGTAACTCCTGTCGTCCAGGGACTTGTCGCGCAGCTGTATCGATCTGCACCCCGCTTCCAGCGCGGCGGCCGCGATATCCGCATGGTTGCCGGAGCCACCTGAAGTAATGATCACAAGCCTCATCAACTCCAGCCATCCGGCCCTTCGCCGCCCGTTCACAGGCAAACACCCTTCATTTCAATACGTGCATGAGTCATATTACTGTCACCAGATCCCGTTAGTTTCCCTGGCTCTCTTTCACGATCCCGGCCGCCAGTTCCGCCGCTTTCCGGCCCGACAAAAGCATGCCCCCGAAGATAGCTCCCATCCTCGGCGAACCGTACACCGCGTTCGCGGCCATTCCACAAACCAGAAGGCCTTTATGAATTTCCTTGGTGTTTTCCACTATCTCCCTTTCCCCCATCTCCGCCCACATCGATTTCTCGCCGATTACTTCCCCGGTTTCCGTGTTGATCTGGGGACCCGGCTGCTTTCTCTGAAGCGTCCTGGCGATACTTGTTTCATGGCCGGTCGCGTCAATCACGACTTTTGCCTCGAGCGCCAGAGGATCGACGTGCAAACCTGCCGCTTCAACCGCGCCCCAGTTGATTACCACGCCAGCCACCCTGTCTTCTTCCCGGATAACGACGTCCTCCACAGTCATCCCTATCCAGATCCGGGATCCGGCATCCACTGCGGAAGCCACGCTTTTTGCCACAAACTCTACCGAACTGCCGATGTAGTAGCCGCCGCGCGGTCTCATATTCACACCGTACTCCCTGGGAATATCAACCGCTTCCTCCTGGACCATTATCCGCGGGAACAGCATCCCCCCACCCCACATTCCACCTCCGACATGCAGTTTCTTCTCAAAAACGACCACTTTCAACCCCTTGCGCGCCGCGTAGTAAGCACAAGTGATACCCGACGGACCTCCTCCAATCACAGCGACGTCCATCTGTAAAGATCCTGTGAACTCCTCAGTGAAATCCTCAATGATTCCCCTCGTAATATCGATTTCAGACAAAGGCATTTCTCTCTCTCCTTTTCAAATAAAAAAGCCGCGCCACCGAAAGGCACGGATTTTGCTAAAACCCTTACATTCCCTACGCTAGCATTACCTAACAGGTTCAACCGGTCGGCGGGTTCCGCCCGCCCTCTCAGTCTGCATTACAAACTCCCGGCGTAGAGCCTATATTTTTTTACCATTATATTTTAACAGGAATGCTCAGGACAAATAAAAACTGGCGACCCTCTGTGTTATATTAAAATGCGAACGCTATATCGGAAGAGGTGATCCAATTGATCGATAACGAAAAAAACAACCCGGACAGGGAAGACGGGGAGAAGAATGAGAAGAAGCAAAGTTCATCCAGACTCTGGACTCCCAACAGCGATCCAAGGGAAGCGTACCCCGGGAGCGGCAAGCCGGCGGAAGATGATTTGATATCCGGGGAAGAAGAAATATCCGAGGATGAACTCAGGAAGAAGATTGAGGAAGCGCTCGAGAAAGTAACGGTCGCGGATATCGTGCTGGACTTCATCATCTCGATGGCCAGCCTCGCCTACCAGCGAATGGGCATACCCAGGGAAGTGAATGAGAAGTTCCGCGATATGGACCAGGCCAGGATGGCCATTGACTGCATTGACGCGTTGCTGGCATCGCTGAAGGGGAAGATTCAAGACGATACACTCGAACCGCTTACCGGTACCCTTGACAACCTCAAAGTAAACTTCGTCAAGGAGTCTTAGCCCGGAAACGGAGTCGCCTTGAACTGTGAAAGCTGCAATAAGCGTCCGGCCACAATGCGCCTGGTGGCAAGAAGGAACGACGGGCAGGAAAAAGTAGCGATGCTGTGCGGCATCTGCGCCCATCGGTTTCAGAATGTCATGCCGCGGTATCAGAGCCCCTGGGCGGACAAATATACCGGGACCCAGCTCTCACCAAAGGTATTCAGCGAACACCAGTTTCCGACTCAGCGCCATGGAGTGTTTGCCGGTTTCTCGAGAAAAACCCAGGAAATCCTCAAGCGGGCGGAAACGCTTGCCAGGGAACGGGGCGTTGAGATCATAGGCACAAGCCATATTCTCAGAGCCATTCTGGTATCAACAGACAATCCATGCAGCGGGATACTGGAAAAACATGGTGTCCATGTGAACGATCTCGACAGAGACGATCCGGGCAACTACCAAAGCGACGGACTCCAGGGCAAACAGTTGCAGTTCTCCCCGGACGCCCTCTGGGTACTCGAAATGGCCCAGAACGAAGCTGTCGGCCTGAGCGACACTTTTGTTGAACCGGAACATCTGACCCTGGCTATCCTGGACTCGAAGTCCAGCGCGGCAACCTGGATGAAGAGCAGGGGAGCGGACTTCGAGGCTATTGAAAACGTCATCCTCGAGAACCTGGCAATGGTCCGTTATAACCATTCTTCGATAGAGGAAGCTTCTCCCGAAGAAATGATTTTCGGCCCGGAAAGGAGCACGAGCCCCGAGCCGTCTTCTTCCGGCGCCCTTTCGAAGTACGCGAGAAACCTCAATGAGCTTGCCGAAGAGGGCAAGTTAATGCCGACCATAGGCAGGGAATCGGAACTTTCCAGAATGATAAGGATACTGTGCAGGATGCAGAAGAATAACCCTATACTTCTCGGAGAAGCAGGAGTCGGCAAGACCGCCATCGTTGAATCACTCGCCCAGCACATAGTTGACAAGAATGTGCCCGAAAGGCTCCGCTCAAGGAAAATCTACCAGGTCGACCTTAACTCGCTCATCGCCGGGACTCAGCTGCGCGGTGAATTCGAATCGAGGCTGAAGGGGCTCATGGATGAGGTAACCTCCATCGGCTCCGATGCAATCCTGTTCATCGACGAGACCCACAACATAGTCGGCGCGGGGTCCGCCGAGGGCAGCATGGACGCCGGAAACATTCTAAAGCCCGCACTTGCCAGAGGGCAATTCTGCCTCATAGGTGCAACTACCATGGGCGAATACAGCAAGTACATAGAGAGCGACCCGGCCCTGTCCAGACGGTTCCAGCCGCTGCTGGTGGGTGAACCGTCGCTCGATCAGGCTGTTGATATACTTGAGGGGATAAAGAGCAAATACGAGTCACACCACCATGTCAACATCTCGCCCGAAGCGGTCAGCGCCGCTGTCACGCTGTCGAGCCAGTACCTGACGGACCGGTTTCTGCCCGATAAGGCCATCGACCTGATGGACGAAGCGTGCAGCCTTGTGAGCATAGAAAACGATGAGAAGAAACAGCTCAGGGTCGTAATTGCCGACGATATCGCGCAGATCGTCTCATCCTGGACCGGAATACCCCTGGCCAAAATGATCGAGCCGGAAAAAAAGAGGCTCCTGATGATGGAGCAGTACCTGCATGAGAGAATGGTGAACCAGGAAAGTGCGGTAAAGCTGGTATCTGATGTAATCAGAAGGTCAAGGGCCGGCCTGAAAGACCCCGGCAAGCCTAACGGTTCCTTCATCTTCGCGGGCCCGACCGGGGTCGGCAAGACCGAACTGGCGCGCTGTCTCGCCGAATTCCTTTTTGACAGCGATACCGCGCTCGTGAAATTTGACATGTCGGAGTATTCATTTCCTGATTCGGTTACAAGGCTTATCGGCGCGCCACCGGGTCTGGTAGGCCATGAACAGGGAGGCCAGCTGACCGAGAAAATCAAGTTCAGGCCTTATTCGGTGGTCCTCTTTGATGAAATGGAAAAAGCGCACCCTCAGGTACTAAATATTCTGCTGCAGATAACCGACGACGGGCGACTTACCGACGGCAGAGGCAAAACGATTAATTTCAAGAATACGGTAGTAATCATGACAACCAATATTGGATCGAACCTGTACAAAGACCCGGTGGCGGCAGGGAATTCTGCCGAGCTCCATCAACAGTTGATCCAAATGCTCGAGAACCATACTTCAACTGAACTGATAAACCGCATGGACGGCATCGTATTCTTTGACCCTCTTACGGGAGAACAGATCGAACAGGTGGTAAACATACAGGTAGGTACGCTGGCAAAACGCCTGTTGAAGCAGAGTATCTCGCTTACGATTTCACGGGACGCGATCAGCTATATATCCGCGAAAGGATATGATGAAAACCTCGGTGCGCGCCCCGCTAAAAGAGTTATACAGAATGAGCTTGAAGCCCCGCTGTCGGGAATGATATTGAATGGATCCGTCGTGCCGGGAACATCCGTCGGTGTCAGCCTTGACGGCGACCGGCTGGTACTTATCCCGTGCTCGGACGCCGGCCGCGGAACCGCTACTTGACAGCCGCCTTCGCCCCTTCATCCTGGACAATGATGTAGTAAGTTCCGCCGGCTGGGTCCTCCGGAATCTTTTTCAAGTATTCTGGAACGAGCTCGTTTACCGAGGAGGGGTACTCTCCCTCGCTAATATAGTAGGCCTGTATCGCCTGGTCGACAATCCGTAAGTTGGCTTCCGTTGCTGCGGTGGAAGCAGGCTGCTGCACGTTTTCGATTACCGTCTCGGTTGGGCTTTCACCACAACCGGCCAGTACTGAACAGAACACGGCAATCAGCACAATAACCAGTACCGCAGTTAATAAAGACATTTTACGCACTTCAACAACACCCCTTGCCTTTTTCGTCAAAGGTTTTCCTAACCGTAAGCCTCCTGGAATGCGAGGCTGGAGACCTCACTCACATTCAAAACGCATTTGCTGAACTCAGAAGTCTCCTGCGAAGTAGTATTCATTACAACCACCCCGGCAAGCACAATAAACTCATCTTCTAAAATATCGTCCAGCGTCCCTCTGTACTTCATCCGGTTGCTGTACGCAACGATCTCCGTATTCATCCATTGCTCAAGGTATGCTTTAAGATTCATGGTCCCCTCCAGAAACTAACGCCGCCTGCTGTTAACAATAAAAGCCAAGCACCTCGGGCAGGCCACATATATCAATTCGATAATTCTTGCTAAAAGCTTTAACCCCTCTTTAAAACAGGAAGTTGAAGGCAGGCGGTTGTTGACTGGAGCCAGATGTTTAATTTTACCTCCGGCAAAACAAAACCGCAGGCACCGGGGTTGATTCAAAGTTTGACCGAAGCCAGGTGTTTAATTTTGCCTCCGGCAAAACAAAACCGCAGGCACCGGGGTTGAACACCATATTTGGCGCGCTTGGAGGGATTCGAACCCCCGCACGTGGCTCCGGAGGCCACTGCTCTGTCCCCTGAGCTACAAGCGCAAAATGTTTCCAACACCAGTGTCCCGGTCTTTAACTGGCACCGGTGAAACTTTCCGGCTAAGACTTGTGACTGCTGCAATACTCCAGATACGGTTCCCACTCAGGCCTGACCTGCCCAAGCTCCAGGCTCACGGTAACCGGGCCTCTGGGAACACCCGGCTTCTTCTTAAGCGCAAGGCCCGCCTCGGCGGGACGTTTATCCCGTTTTTGGCCGTTACATTTCTTGCAGGCGGCGACGACATTTTCCCATGTGTGCGGGCCGCCCCTGCTGCGCGGTATAACATGATCAACCGTTTCGCCGACTGCTCCGCAATACTGGCACTTCCACCTGTCCCTTGCCAGGACCGCCCGGCGGGAAAGATTCGCTCGTCCATAATACGGGACCTTGACGTAATATGACAGCCTGATAACAGACGGTATCGGGATAGTCAGCCTTTCTGAATGAAAAGCTCTCCCGTCGCCTTCAAGAACTTCCGCTTTACCCTTGAGCAGTAATACCACCGCCCTTCTGCCGCTTACCGCGCAGAGGGGCTCAAAAGTGGCATTTAATAAAAGGACCCTGTTCATAGCGCTTTTCAATAAGTTGACTTTCTTTCGTATAATACAACATGCAACCGCTGCAAGTAACCATTAAGCGGCCAATCGCCTGTTTCCAGAACGCGCCCGGCGCAAGGCGGATGGATAAACGACGGGAGAAACACATGCACTGGACCACACATATAATCACCGGCGCGGCGCTCGGATATATGATTGGAAAACCGTTTCAGGCGGAACTCGCGGGAATAGCGGAGCACGCGGCGCTGGATATGATGCCCCACCATGACACAGAGTCCGATCTCGGCCGCCTGATCGATACGGCGCTGGGGCTTGCCGTCTTAAGGATTCTTTTTAAATCCAGACTTCTTGAAAAGGTGGACCCCGTAAAGGCATCGCTTCTGGGGGCGGTTGGCGCCGCGCTTCCCGACGCCGAACTGGCAGTCAAAGCGTTCAGGGAAATAGATGACCGTCTCTTCTTTTTTCCATCCCATAACGGCACTCTTCCCCACGGCGAAATGAACAATAGACTGCTCGCATACTCTTTTGAAGCAATAATTACCGCCTGCTTTCTGTTGCCTGCCTGTCTAAAAGCAGGGAAGCAGGAGATTAAAAAACATCTGGGGAGTAAGGGGCCGGAAAGAAAAACCGGTTGATCCAAGCGGCGACCAGCTGATAATTATCAACTCATTTACCGTTATTCTTTATTCTCAGCTTAGATGCATGCACTGATGGATTCTGGGAATTATGCGTACCCTGTCGTAGACCTCAAGTGCTTTCATCTGGCAATCGAGCAGAAAGCCGGGGCCGGGCAACACCTCTCCTCTTTTACCGGTAACCGGCTGAATGACGACCTGCGCGTCGACTTTCGCTTCCCTGGCCATGTTGACGGCAAACAGGAACTCGTCGATATCCACAGACTCGGTTATTACAAGTTTGACAAACAGTTCCGGCGTCCTGCATAGTTTCAGGAACTCCAGATTGTCAATGAAGCGGTCCGGCTCACCGGTGCAGGACGGAAGCTTGACGTCGGCGGCGACCCACTTGAAATAATCCACCAGCCCTTTTAACTTATCCGGCATCGTGCTGTTTGTCTCGAGATATACATCGGTCCCGCCTGACTTCAACTCAGGCAGAAGGCCCGCGAGAAATTCGTTTTGAAGCAGGGGTTCTCCGCCGGTGAGACTGACGGAGTGGCGGCCTGATATCATGAGCCTTTCAATGAAACCCATTACGTCGGATACCGCAAGAGGGTTCGCGACATACTCATGCTCATTCGAACCTGGCATAAGCTCCACCCTGCATGTAGCCACCGGCCGCCTGGCCTGAGGGGTATCACAGTAAGCACAGGCCAGGTTGCAGCCCCCGAAACGCACGAAGACCTGCCGGTATCCCAGACAGGGCCCCTCTCCCTGTACTGAATCAAATATCTCTTCGATATTTCCTCTCTCGTTCAAAAAATACGTCAACTCCCTCTATTTTATGAGCGGTGAATTGAACACGAACACCATGACCGGAACCTTGCAGCCGCCGGGAAGCGGTTCTGGAAGCCGGCCATCACCGTGAAGCCGGCACCCTTGTGCTATTCGAGGGAATAAGAAGCCCAGTTGTTGCTCGATTCCCAGACCTTGACCGACTCCAGTATTGTGCCGCCGGGCAAGGATTCCACCCTGCCCGTCAGCTGATCAAACAGTATGCGCGATATGTTTTCCGCCGTCGGCGGCAAGCTGGTGAACGGTGGGATCTCATTCAAGTAGCCGTGATCGAACCTGGAAACGACCTCTTCCAGCATTGCTCCGGCATCGCCGAAATCGAGAACAAATCCGCCCTCGTCGATATCGGTATTCCTCAACACCGCTTCCACGGTCCAGGTATGGCCGTGAAGACGGGAACATTTACCCGGATGATCCTCGAGCCTGTGCGCTGCGTCAAATTCACGTTTTACACTGATTCTATACATAATATCCTTAGGATACTCCATTTGGATACACCCGCCAAAACCAATTCAGTCCGGGAAGCAGACACCGGGTGCTAGAGGTTTTCTCCCAGGACCTGAACAAAGTTCTCAAGCCTCGCCCTTGTGGTGGCGTTAATCGGTCCCGGCCAGTCACACTCTATGGTAAGCATCGGCCTGTCAAGAGTTTTATTGAAAACAACGTTCTCGAGATTTCGGTGACAGAAGCTCTGAACATAATGGACCAGTCCGTCTATATTTCTTCTTTCACACTCTCTGTTTATGTCCGTCGACCGGCCCTGCACCGTGTAAGGGTAAGTGTACGCCAGGTACATTTCGATCAGGTTTTCAGCCGGTTCCGGCATTGAAAACTGCCTCTGGGTTTCATGAAAAACAAACCTCGCTCCCAGGCTCTCCGCAAAGTCAAAGATATCCGGCGCGATTGGGGGTACACCGACATAGCCCAACCTTATCTCCCTGCCATACAGAAGACCTTCCCTGCGATCCAGCGCCGGCCGGCGGCCGGCCATACTTTTGAACTCGCCGAGCGCGCTGTTGAAAGACCCGGGATCGCCCTGGAAATCGCTGGAGCTTACGAGCCAGCGGTGGTTTTCCTCCCCGCTTATCTTATTTTGCTTCCAGCACATTTCATCGATTTCTCTTAAGAGCTCTCTGGTTCCGGCAAGGCTTTGCCTGAAACTCTCGGCCTCGCTCAAGCCGGTCCCAAGCGCTCCGCAAAGCCTCTCGATTTCCTGTTTTAGATCTTCGCCGGCGGGCGGATATGGGTAGGAGAAGGGTATCACCTCTATGCCGCGCATGCTCAAAGCCTCCAGCAGCATCTCGCCGCCGGAACAGTCGCCCCTGATAACCCCGATAACTTTCCCGATTTCCCCGGTTTCCAGGACCGCGCCGAAAATTCCTTTTATCCATGCGCATGCGTTCTGGGGAAATCCCTCGTGCATAGCGATATCGATGAGCCCCTGCTTGTCGTCATGACTCATGAACAGATTATTCAGATCGACCGGTTTCATTCCCGCCGCGTACACGACCTCAACCGGTACCGTTGTAGTAATGCCCATATTATTCTTATTATCGTTCATGGCACTCCAGCTGTTTGATACTGACGCAAACGATAGTAACCGATTTTACCCATAACCGAAACATGTCGACCCCGTTGTCAACCGTCCCTTTTTTTAACTTCCCGCAGGACAATAAAAGGAACATCAGCCCGGGACTCGGAATAAAGAAGCAAGAGTTGTCTGCGTTAATGCAAAGGCTCTTTATGACGATTATATTATTAAGAGGGGCAGTATTTCTTTTAGAAGCAGCGCAGTTGCGAACAAACGGATTTTCAGCGGGATTTTAAAAGAAAGGCGAAGAAACGGCCGATGAGTTTCAAACCGGGGTCGGGCTTTGATGAAAAAGGTTTTTCCATAGTAGAGCTTATGATTACACTTCTGATACTGTCCATCATTATTGGAATTGTACTGATGACAATGGTCGTAACCCAGAGAAAAGCCGAGCAGGCCTCCTGCAAGATGAACCTTCGCACCCTCTACAACGCGATCAACCAGTATTCCGCCCTTAACAACGGCGAATACCCGGCCTCACTCGATATTCTTGTCGAGGAAAAATATTTGAAGGATTTCGACTGGAAATGCCCGTCCGGCGATTACGGGAGCATCTCCGGGGACTACCGTGTTCATTACAACAAAGTAACCGGTCACACATCGTGCCCGAGGCCGGATCACAATCCATAACGTTATTTTGTTTCCTGTACAGGAGGTGCAGATTTGAAGTACTCCAACTTTGAGATTCTCGCCATGATCGTGGGAGCGGGGGCGGTCGCGTCCTCAATCTTCGCCCCACTCGCGACCGGCGGGGGTTTATCCAGCGCGCATGAAATAGTAGGCCAGGTGCTGATGCTTCTGGTGTTGTTCTGCGGGCTGCAGTACGGGCGAAAAGGTGCAGCCGTTTCCATACTTGTTTCGATCGCGATATACGGAGTGGTCGTTTTCAGCTTGTCGACAAAGACAATCGGGACCGGGACGGCCGCCGAACTCCTGCTTCTCAGATCGGGCGTGTACGTCATAGTTGGATTCATTGCGGGAGAACTGAACGTGAGGTTGAAATACCTGTTTGCCAAGCTCGAAAACCATGATTATGTGGACGACGTGACAAGCCTTTACAACACGAGATACCTCGCGAAGCTCATCGAAAGGAGCCTCAGCGAATTCGACAGGTACGGCCATGTCTTTTCCATATCCAGCATACATGTGAATGAAGATATATTTTTCTCCATGAAGAAATCAGCCTTCAATAAGGTCGTCCGGGAACTGGGCAACTCCCTTGTCAGGGGCAATATCCGAAGTGCCGATGAAGCCGCAAGGGCCGGTGGAGCATTTTTCGTAATCCTGTTTCCAAACACAAACTTTGACGGGGCGACGATAGCAACCACAAGAATCAAGGGAAAGGTGCAAAGCTACCTGGACCGGCGGGGCATGGAGACATCAAATGAAGACGTAGTTCTCACCGATGTTTTTGAGTACCCCAGACATAAAGAAAACCTTGATATCATATTAGACCGGCTTCAGGAATACTCTTCAAACGGTGGCTCCAGGGAAAAGAGCATGATGTAAACCGCCCGCCGGACTCAGCATTTCCAGGAAAAAGAGATTCTCCTGCCTTCATAGTGAAGCTTATTATAGAAAGCGATAATCTCTTCTCTATCGGTTCCGATTTTCGCTTCAAAGGAACGGCATCCACGCCTGCAGGCGGACCTTAAAGAGAACTCCATCAAAGTGCTGCCTATACCTTTTCGTCTTTGATCTTTATCAACATAAAGAGCAGCCAGGTTGCCTTCTTCTCCGGCTCCGTACAGGGAAAAATAGAAATTGACCGCGGCGATCCCGGCAGGCTCGTCGTCATCGTAAGCTATCACGAACATCCATTGGTCGGAATTCAACAGTTCGGCGACGATCCGGTCCCAGGAGTCCCTGTCTTCCTGCGGCTCGGCTCCCTGTGATTGCATAAAATCAAGCAAAAACGTTTCTACTACACCATGGTCTTTTACGCCCGCTTTTCTTAAGTCAAGCATTCAATCAACTCCAGGAGTCCTGTATTATCATTGAGAGTAATACTGATAATAGAATAACAGTTCCGGGATGCCAACTGTTTACCCACTTGACCCTGTCGATAGATATTGAATTACGAGGGTGATGAGTTGAAGGCCGGTGTGAAAAGCAGCGTTAAACAAAAAATTGGAGACTCGGTGACTGTCGCCGCGATCATTATCGCGATACTCTTCTCCATTCCTCTCGTCACAAAGGGTGCCGACGCCGGGAAGCCCGCCTTCGCGGTTGTGGAAGTAAACGGGCGGGAATCGCTGCGGGTAGCGCTCGGAGAAGACGGGCGGGACAGGACCTTTGACGTGGAAGGGTCCGCCGGGACAAGCACGATCGAAGTGAAAAACGGCCGCGTGAGGATGCTGGAAAGTGACTGCCCGGATAAACTATGCATCGGCATGGGGTGGGCTGAAAAGACAGGAGACAGCATAGTCTGCATTCCAAACAGGGTTGTAATTGAGCTTGTCGGCCCTGAGAAAATCAAGGAAGTGGATACGGTAACGGAGTAGGAGTGTTCATGTTTGAAAGCCGGCGAATCGCCGATCTTGCGCTTCTTGTGTCGGTAGGCCTCGTCTTGAGCGTAATCGAAAACAGCTTGCCGCCTTTGCTTCCTGTGCCCGGAGCGAAACTTGGGCTCGCCAATATCGCTACCGTTATCGCGCTCTATCTGTTCGGCCCGAAAATGGCGCTCGAGGTCACTGTATTGAGGACGATTACAGGTGGCATCCTTCGCGGCAGCATGGTCGGCCTGCTCCTGAGCTTTACCGGCGGCCTCGCCAGTACGCTGGTGATGATCCTCCTGTTTGTGCTCCTTGGCGGATACTTGAGCATAACAGGAGTAAGCGTCGCCGGCGCCGCTGTTCATAATACCGCGCAGCTCGCCACAGCTTATCTCCTGGTCCAGCATGCCGCCCTTTTCTATTACCTTCCGTACCTTCTGATAATTTCCATCCCAACCGGAATATTCGTAGGATACGCTTCCCGCCGTGTCACAACGGTTTTGCGGGAACTTCCACTGACAGCCGGATAGCCCCATGAAAAACGGACCGGAACATCAAAATATAACCATAGAGGGCCTGACGTTTCAGTATAAAAACACCGGCGAAGAGGTGTTGAAAGACATTGACGCCGAGTTTTATGCAGGCAGATACTACGTGATTCTCGGGCGGAACGGGTCCGGGAAATCAACGTTGCTGCGCTGCATGAACTCGCTTCTCGGGCCTTCGGAAGGAAAGGTGCTTGTTTGCGGACTCGATTCGTCTTTGCCTGAAAACTCGACTGAAATCCTGAAGAAAGCTTCCATGGTCTTTCAGGACCCGAACTCACAGATCGTTGGTTCCACCGTTGAAGATGATATCGCGTTCGGCCCTGAAAACCTGGGCCTTGAACCAGGCTCAATAGAAAGAAAGGTCCGTGCCGCCGTCGAAATGACAGGTTTGGCCGGAATCGAGCGGGAGCAGCCCCGGAACCTGTCGATGGGACAGAAGCAGCTCGTGTCAATCGCCGGTGCACTTGCGATGGAACCGGTGTTTATATTGAGTGATGAATCGACCTCGATGCTCGACGACGGCGCGCGCAGTACCATACTGAAACTGTTTAAAAAGCTCCGGGGGCGGGGTACCGGCATCATTCATGTCACACATTTCCTTGAAGAAGCGATAGACGCGGATGAAATCCTGGTTCTCGACCGCGGCGGAATCGCCCTTCGCGGCAAACCGGAAGACGTTATTTCAAATCCCGGACGGATGCTCGACATGGGCCTGGAGCCGCTGCCTGTGACAATGGTTGCGAAAGAGCTTCAATGCCTGGGAACAGGCGCCGGACCGGGCAGCATACTGACCGTAGAGGAGCTCATGTCTTGGCTCAGAAGCTGATACTGGAAAGCGTATCATACTCATACCCTTTTTCCGGGTCTCCCCCTGTCCTGAAGGATGTCAACCTCGTGGTTGACCCCGGGGAGGTCATTTGCATCGCAGGCAGAAACGGGTCCGGGAAATCGACTCTTTCCCAGATCTGCGCGGGTCTCCTTTTCCCCACCGGAGGGAAGTTGTCTTACGGCGGCAGCCGGATAAAAACCAGGCGTGACATGTCGGGGCTGAGAAAGAACGTCTGCCTCCTTTTCCAGTCACCCGAGGACCAGCTTTTCGCGGATACCGTCCTGGCTGATATAAGCTTCGGCCCGCGAAACCATGGATTAAGAGGTTCTGAACTGCAGGCAATTGTAAGAGAATCGGCGGAAATGGCCGGTCTCGATATCGAAAGGCTGGGAGACAGGTCGCCGTTCTCTCTTTCCGGCGGCGAAAAAAGAATGGTCGCGCTCGCGGGAGTCTTTGCCCTGAGGCCGGAGATACTGGTCCTCGACGAACCGTTTACGGGCCTCGATCACACACACAGGGAACACTTGAGGGAATCGCTTGCACGCTACCGTGAATCCCGCGGCGCGTCGCTGGTAATAGTATCGCATGAACTCTCCAACGTCTGGCCGGTCGCCGTCAAGTACGGCCTCCTCGCCGACGGAAAGCTTGCGGGCCTGCGGAGCAGGGCTGAGATCGCCGCCGAGAAAGACGGGATATCCCGCCTTGGGCTGAGGCTGCCCCAATGGGGTGCGCTGGAGCATGAGCTCAGACGGATTAACATCGAGCTGGACGACCCGTCCGATTACCATGTCATAGCGGAGACGATCCGCTCTTATAAAGAGGGTCAGGATGATTGACGATAAAGCCATGGCGATCGGCCAGTATATTCCAGGGCGGTCGTTTCTGCACAAGCTGGACCCGCGCCTGAAAATATTAACCGTAATAATCTGGACGCTCCTACTCTTCTCTTATACCAGCGGCTGGGAGCTTCTGGCTTTCTGCGCGCTTCTCCTGATCGTTCTTGCGGCCGCCCGGGTTCCTGTCTTTTCAATCCTGAAATCCCTCAAGGTCGTGACGGTTATAGTCGTCGTCACCTTTATGATGCAGGCTCTACTCACACCTGGAAAAGTCATCTTCCACTGGGCGTTCCTGAACGTTACCGACAGCGGGCTTTCAAACGGCATCATCTATTCTGGAAGGATACTCGTCCTGGTCGTCCTTCTGTCGATTCTTACCGCGACCACGCCTCCGATCGGGCTCGCCGACGGCATGGAGTCTCTGCTCAGGCCGCTGAAAGCGCTGAAAGTGCCGGTAGGCAGGGTGGCCACTCTTATCAGCATAATACTGATGTTCATACCGGACATTCTCGAGCAGAGCAGAAAACTGATCCGTTCCCAGGCGGCGAAGGGAGCGGACTTCGACTCGTGGAACCTTCCCGGAAGGCTGAAAAATATTACTTTTCTGCTGACCCCGCTTTTTGTGAAAGTCTTTTACCGTGCCGACGCCCTTGGCACCGCGATGTACTCCAGGTGTTACGGATCGGCGGAAAAGCGTACCCGCCTTCACCCGCTGAAGATCGGGCTGTGGGAAACAGCTGCTGCTGTCGCATTAACAGCTCTTTCAATAATCATCAAGTATGTGATACCCGGTTAAACGTACCCCCCGGATTATCTTATAAAGTATTGAGGCGGCGTATCTTTCCCCCTGCGTGATAATTAAAAAACCGGGCAGTAGCGCACGGTGGTTCGTCAATCAGTTTTGGGCGCGTTGTCGGAATGTTAATCGATGTTTGGGCGCGTCTCTCAGGCGCGCGTTTGTGATGAATCGTCCTTTGGGCGCGTCTCTCAGGCGCGCGTGATTCCCATGGCTGAGAGTCGTGGGCCAAAGGACGGGGATATGGGTGCCCGGCCCGGCTCATCAGGTCATTATTCCACCAACAGATTCAGCCTGGCGGCCGCTTTCTCATAAAGTTCATGCCACTCGGGTCTCTGCGCACACAGTGCGTAAGACTGCCGGTACGCACCATTCGCCTCCTCTACCCTGCCGCTCCTCTCAAAACCTTCCGCAAGGTAATACCAGGCGTCGCCGCGTGCGGGATCCAGCGCAACAGCCGTCTCATACAACCTGGCCGCTTCCCGGTAATCTTTGATATCGTCCCTTAAGCTGCCCTCGAGAACTGAAAGCCCGGCAACCGTCGCCGGATCCAGCCCCCCGACACCCCTTGCCTCCTCGAGGTGATCGATCGCCCCGTCGTAATCCTCCTGCCCGGCGAGGTACGCGGCCACTTCAATCCTGAGCTCGATATTTCCTCCGTCACGCCTGATTGCCGCCTCGATCTCACGTGTGGCACCTTCGATATCACCGGCGTCCGCCATCAGGCGCGACAATTCGACCGCCGCCGGAATGTACGGCAAGCCGGCATCAAGGGCCTTTCTGAACTCTTTTTCAGCATCTTCCTTTTTACCCAGCGCCGCGAGCGCGAGGCCCGCCCTGTAATAGTAGCGGCCATCCTCCGGAAACAACTCCTGGGCTTTTCTATACTCTTCAAGAGCAGCCTCGAACCGCTCTTCGAGTTCATAGCTGTAACCAAGCAGGTATCGCTCATCCGCGGAGGTCAGCCCGCCGGTAACGTTTTTCCTGGCTTTTTTCATCTCTCTTGCGCCCGTGCCGGCGTTGCCCGACTTCAGGAAACTCATTCCCAGCATCAACTTCGAACTCCAGTCAAGGCCGTTGTCCCGCACTGCGGAATCGCACTCACCGATCGCCTCGGTGTACATTCCGCGATAAAGGAAGGCTTCACCCAGCAAACGGTGAGGATACCAGTCAAGGGCATCCATTGATATCAAACCCGCGAACTGGTCTCCAGCGGCCGCAAATTGCGCCTTCGCCAGATACGCGATGCCGATATCCGCCATGACCGGGCGCCGCCCGCTTACCAGATCGACGGACTTGGTCCATTTCTCCAGCGCATCATCCACCTTGCCACCCATCCAGTCGAGCACGCCGTGGTTCTGGTAACCATACGACATGTACTCTCCGATTTCACTTCCGACAAGACGCCTGAACGCCGCCTCGGCCCGGCCGGTATTTCCGAGTTTCATCTCTAGCATCCCAAGAGAGGTCCAGGTTTCATATTTCCCGGGGTCCTCTTCCACTACGGCCTCCATGCAGCCCGCGGCCGCGGCCGCGTCGCCCCTTACCAACTCAATCACCGCCATCCCCATGTTCGCCGTGCCGTTGCCGGGATCGAGCGCCATAACCTGCTCCAGATCCCTCGAGGCATCATCAAGCTTGTTCTCGAGAATCCTCACTATTCCCAGCCCCGTCAGTGCGTGGACCTCCTCCGGTTCGGCGTTGAGGACTTCCTTGAACCACTTTTCGGCACCTGCGAGGTCTCCCATCCCCAGAAAAGCCTGCGCAATCCCGAGCGGCGGTCCTATCGATTTCCTGTCCGACCTTCTGGCGTTCATAAAAGAATCCTCGGCCTCGCCCCATTTGCCCTGGAGCAGCTCTATGTTGCCCCTCGCAATCAGGGCGGTCGGATTATGTGAATCGATCTCCAGCACCGTTATCAGAACCCCTATCGCCTTATCCAGTTCCCTTCTGTCAATCATCACCTGCGCCAGCGCGTTGTAGGGCCAGGATTCCTGTGTACCGTCCTTCACCTGGAGTACCGCCTCCTCCTCGATCTCCTCCCGCTTGCCTTCATCCTGGTAGTAAGGCTGCATCAGCATGTCGACGAACTCGCTGTTGTTCTCTTCCGGTTTCCTCACGGTAGTGGCCTGGTCATCCGCCGTTGGCTGTTCCCCGGCAAACACCTCATACCTCCTGGACGATTTCGCTTTCAAGGACCCATCCCCGGTTTTCAGAGCCGCGCCTCCTTCATAGACGTCGACAATCGAACGCCCTCCCGGCTCGACGGTCACGGACACGCTGTTGCCGCCAGCGCTCTTCGCCGCCGGAACGACAGTAACCTCTGGAGACGTAACTGTTATCTTTTCACCTTGTGAATCGGTCAGCAGTACCAGTTCGCCGCGGGATACAGTGATCCCGGACTCTTCATCACCTGTCGTGTCCACGGTGAAGCGGCTGTTCTCATTCGCCCTCAGCCTGGCCCCGGAAGACATTAGGACCATGATGCTCGAACCGGGCTCGACCCAGATCCTGTCGCTCTTGAACAAAGGCGTCCCGGGGCCGCCCACAGCCCAGCAGTTGGAAGATAAAGAGAATATATCGAAGGTGCCGTCAACCTGGACAACCACTCCCGCGGCCGCCGATGATACCTCACTTCTCTCTTTTTCCTCCCTGCCGCATGACGGCAGCACGACAAGCGCCGCCGTTAGAACTGACACGACAGCAACTTTCATTAATCCACGCAGTTTTCTCACCAACCGTCTCCCGGCTATACCGATTATCAACAGCACGTATTTGTTGTAGTTCTTCTTTAAACAGGTTTGGACGACCTTTAGCGAGGTTGACGGTTATTAGAGCCGGAGCTGTTGAGACAGCTTCTCAGGAAGCGCTCGTGACAGGTTTGTAGTTCCTGGGGGGAACCACCCTCACGATTACATTATTAGGGCACTCTTCTATGCATTTGCCGCACTGTGTGCACTTCTCATAATCGATCCGGGCACAGTTGTTTTCAACGTGAATAGCGTCAAAATCGCAGACTTTCTCGCATTTCCTGCAGGCGATGCATGAAACGGAACAAAGCTTGCGCGCAACCTTGCCCTTGTCCCTGTTGCTGCAGACGACCAGTACTTCCTGATCCCTGGGGACCATCTGGATCAAATCCCTCGGGCAGACGTCGACACAAATGCCGCAGCCGGTACAGCGGTCGCGGTTTATCCAGCGCCTGTGGTCGGGGTCGATAATAATCGCGTTTACCGGACACGCGTTCCTGCAGGTTCCCAGACCCAGGCAGCCGTAGTCGCACGCTTTGCCTCCGCCTGATATCTTGCTCGCCGCCGAGCAGGAGTTTATCCCCTGGTATACCGCGCGCAACGGCGATTCGGTGAGACCCCCTTTACAGAAAACCAGGGCGACACCGCGTTCTTTAGCCTCCACGTCCACGCCCATTATCCTGCCTACTTCCCGCGCGATATCAGGACCTCCGGCGAGACATACGTCCGCGGCGGCTTTCCCTTCAACCACGGCTTCGGCAGCCGCCTGACACCCGGGGAAGCCGCAGGCGCCGCAGTTGGAGCCGACCAGGACGGACAGCACATCGTCGATCCTGGGATCTATCTCAACGGCAAACTTCATGTCGGCCACCGCGAGCAGCACGCCGAATAAAAGCGATATACCCGAAAGCGCCAGCGCCGCCTTCCACACAATAGACCAGTCCAATTAATTCTCCCTTTGCTACAATCCAAGCAGGTTGGCGAAACCCATAAAAGCCAGCGACAACAGCGTCGCGGTCATGAAAGCTATGGGCGCCCCGCGGAAAGAGTGCGGCACCGGGCTCGTTTCCAGGCGCTCCCTGATGCACGCAAACATGATTATTATTATGCCGAACCCCAGCGCGACCCCTACCGTATAGATGATCGCCTCCAGGAGGCCGAAGTGGTACGGTACGTTCAATTTCAGAAACCCCGGCTTGACCGCTTCGGTAGCCGCCGCCAGCACGGCGCAGTTGGTCGTTATGAGCGGCAGGTAGATTCCCATCGCGCGGTAGAGCGGCGTGCTCACCTTCTTGATAACCATCTCCACGAACTGCACCAGGGCCGCGATTATCAGAATAAAAGCGGGGATGTACAGAAACTCACCGACGCCAAGGGGCTCCAGAATGTAGTTCCACGCAATCCATGAAACGGTGGTGGCCATTGTCATCACGAAAAGCACCGACATGGCCATCCCGATAGAGGTCTCGACCTTGGTCGACACCCCGATGAGAGGGCACAGCGCGATAAAACGTATCAGTATAATGTTGTATACAAGAACCGCGCCCAGAAATATTAAAAAGTACCTGTATGGTTCGCTCATTTCTTTTTCCCCGCTTCGTATCGGTTAAGCACTGCCATGATTACCCCGAAGGTCAGGAACGCCCCGGGAAACATGATAAAGATCAGTGGCGGGTTGAAAAACCCGAGGCTGAACACGGTCTTTTCAAAAACCACCAGCTTGCCCGTTCCGAGCACCTCTCTTATGAAGCCCATTACCAGAAGCACCAGCGTGTAACCTAGACCTATGCCCAGACCGTCAAGCGCCGACCTCACCACTGTTTTCTTGGAAGCAAAACCCTCCGCCCTGGCCAGGATCATGCAGTTGACGACGATCAGCGGTATCCACACCCCCAGCCTTTCGTACACCGGGGGAAAGTAAGCTTTCATAACCAGGTCGACTATGGTTACGAACGACGCGATAACAACAATGAATATCGGAATCCTGATCTGACCGGGAATCCACTTTCGTATCGAAGAAATAATGATGTTGGAAAAAACCAGAACGAATGAGGCCGCCACGCCCATGAATATGCCGTTTTCGAAACGGTTGCTGACCGCAAGCGCGGAGCACAGACCCACCATCAGCACCAGTAGAGGGTTCTGGGCTATAATTCCTTTCTTGAACTCCTGCCAGTAAGTTACTTCCGCTTCCATAATCTCTCCGGTTTAATCCGTAACCGCCTTATAAGCCTTCAACGCGTCGGCAACCTCCCCGGTTACCGCCTTGCTCGAAATGGTGGCACCGGTAATCGCTTCAATAGTCTCGCCGACTATAAACTTATCGGAACCGCCCATTCCATTGAACTGCTTCCTGAACTCGTCCTTTTCTATGTTCCCGCCCAGCCCGGGCGTCTCGTTATGGGAAACCACCGAGACACACGTGATCTTCCCATCGGTCCCGATGCCCACAGCCAGCGTGATCGGGCCTCCGTAGCCTTTCGCCTTCACGATAAACACATGGCCCTTATCGCTTGAGTAAACCTTCTGCACGGAGCCGGTCACCTTGCGTGCCTTCTCCCTCATCTTCCTGTCCTCTTTCAATTCGGAGCTGTTCTTGACGCCCGGCAAAACGCTCATGCACGACTCCAACTCCTGTTTCAACTCCTGCTCCCGAATCTTGTCCCTGGTGACTCCATAAGTGAGGCCCAGGCAAACGGAAGCGATAAGGCCGACAAACATGAGTCTTAATCCAAGCCCGATGATCTTTCCCGTCATGCGGCGCTCACCACTCTCTTGGCGCCGAACCTTCTCGGCTTCAGGTAGCGGTCTATCAGCGGTGTGAAGCCGTTCATCACCAGGATCGAGAACATCACGCCTTCCGGCAGGTTCGAATAGAAGCGGAGTACGACCGTTATTATTCCGCACCCGACGGCGAAGACCACCTTCCCCCACCACGTCATGGGATTGGTGACATAATCGGTCGCCATGAAACAGGCCCCGATCAGGAGCCCTCCGGAAAGTGCGGAGAACAGCGGGTCCATTCCCAGTATCCATGAAAGCGTCACTACCGTACCGATGTAACTGACTGGTATCCTCCAGTCAACCAGCCCGTTGTAGAGCAGCACCCCGAGACCGAGCAGAATAAGCAGGGCCGACACTTCGCCTATGCAGCCCCACGGGTTTCCAAGGAACAGCGGGCCGTAATACCTTGAAGCCGAGAGGGCCGCCTGGCCGTCCCTGACGTTATGCATCGTCTGCAGCGGCGTGGCAGTGGTAACGGCGTTGATCGACTTTATTGCGGAGGTCTGGACCACCGCGGCCTGCGGGCTTGACAGGTAAGAGGTCGTCATCAACCTGGACCATGAGATAAAAATCACCGCTCTGCCGACCAGGGCGGGATTAAATATGTTGTGCCCGAGGCCGCCGAAAACCTGCTTCCCAAGGACTATGGCGACTATCCCGCCGATCAGCGGCATCCAGAACGGCAGCCTGGGAGGCAGGGTCAACCCCAGAAGAAGCCCGGTCAGAAGCGCGCTCAAATCGCCGACAGTAACGGCCCTGTGCATCAGCTTCTGCATAACATATTCGGCGCCGACCGCCCCGATGATGCTCATGGCTATCACTATGAAAGCTGAAATCCCGCCTATATAGACACCGTACACGGTAAGCGGGAGAAGGGCGATTATCACCCAGCCCATTATCCTGGTGGTGGTGTCGGCGTCCCGCACGTGAGGAGATACCCCGACGGTAAACAAGTCTGCTCCGCCACCGCTCTTTTCCTTCGCGGTCTTTGTGATTTTCAAAGATTTAAAATCCATTAAAAGTGTTCGCCTCAGTCCGAAGATAACGACTCGATCTTCTTTTTCCTTTTATCCAGCCCTTCTTTGCCCACCTTGATCAGCTGGACCAGCGGGTTCTTGGTCGGGCAGATATAAGAACAGCAGCCGCATTCAACGCAGTCTTCGATATTCAGCCCCTCCAACTGCTCCCACATACCGGCGTCGCAGTAGTCTCCGATCTGGTAAGGAAGCAGGTTCATCGGGCACCGCCTCACACAGCGGCCGCACCGGATGCATACGAAGTGGGCAGGCTCCTGCCGGAAAACGGTTTCACCGGCAAGGGCGATAATTCCGGAGGTCCCTTTGATTACGGGAACGCTGTCCGTATACTGCGCCAGTCCCATCATGGGACCGCCCATGAGGAGCTTCCCTTTTTCGCCTTTGTAACCACCGCAGTACTCTATGAGCTCATGAAAGGAGGTGCCGATCTTCACTTTAAGGTTGCCGCGTCCCGCTATGCCGTCGCCGGAAACGGTAACAATCCTTTCGACCACCGGCATTCCCTCGTATATGCAGTCCCTCACCGCCACAGCAGTTCCAACGTTGTCGACAACCACCCCGACATCCATCGGAAGGCCGCCTGCGGGAACTTCCCTGCCGGTTACCGACTTGATCAGCGTTTTTTCAGCCCCCTGTGGATACCTTGCCGGAAGAACAACGACTTCAAAGTCGTCCCCTTTGCGCGAGTCATTCATAACCTCAATCGCGTCAGGCTTGTTCCTCTCGATGGCAATTACTATTCTCTTCGCGCCCACCGCTTTCCTGATAAGGAGAGCGCCCTCTATTACATCCGCCGTCCGTTCCACCATCAGCCGGTGATCGCCCGTCAGGTACGGTTCACACTCGGCGCCGTTGATTATAACGAGCTCGATCGGCTTGTCCTCCGGAGGTGAGAGCTTGACGTGTGTCGGGAAAGTCGCGCCCCCCAGCCCGACAACTCCGCCCTCTCTTATCGCCCGGCGGATCTCGTCCGGCGTCATATTGACCCTGTCGCCGGCCGGCCGGACATCGGGGCTTATTTCCCCGCTCCTGTCTGAAGCAATTTCAACAGCCAGGCCGTGGTTGCCCAGTGGATGCGGAAACTGCCCGATCGACTTCACTTCACCGGAAACGCTGGAGTGGACTGGCGCGGATACGAACGCTTTGCTGTCGCCTATCTTCTGGCCGACCAGCACCCTCTGCCCGGGCTCCACAACCGGTTCGCAGGGCGCTCCGATATGCTGTGACAGCGGTATGACCATTCTCTCGGGGTTTGGACCCGGGGCGATCTTCATTGAAGCGGTATACTTGTGGGTCTTTGGGTGAACGCCTCCCTTTGTAAGAAGAGTGCGCCTTATCTGTCTTGTCAATCCCATGAAAGGCCTTCGTCCGCCGTACTACCGTAAAGCATTGTTTCTATCATCAAAAAAACCTTATTGTAATCATCTAATTCTTAAGCAAAACAACTGAGTTCGCCTGCAATCACCCTGGCAAACCTAGAGTATAATATCAAAGAGGAATGCAATATGAAATATGTAAAAAGCCTTGCTTCAATTATTTTTATAGTTCTGTTTTCCGCTCTCACCGTGGTCGGGATCGTGTACCTGTCAAGCAGGAACTCGAGCGTCGGAGACTCGGAAGGTGTGTACAGTTCCGGCATTCTGTTCGCCATGGACACAACTCTCGACATAACAATTCACGGCCTGGACGAGAAAGCGGCGAAGGCGGACGTTGATGCCGCGGTGGGTCTGATAAAGAGGATCGAAGCGCTTACCAGCAGATTCGAAGCGGACAGCGACGTCTTGAAGATCAACGCCAACGCCGGCCGGGGTGCCGTGGTGGTTGACCCCATTGTAATCGAGATGGTCGAGCGGTCGGCGGCGATGTCCGGAATCTGCAACGGGGCTTTTGATTTTACCATCGCCCCGGTGGTAAGCCTGTGGGGCTTCTACAACAAGGAGTTCCGGGTACCGGCCTCCGGTGAGATAGACTCCGTTCTGCCCCTGGTTGACTACCGGCAGGTCGCCGCAGACAAAGGCAACAATACAGTCATGCTCCTCAAGCCGGGGATGGAGCTCGACCTGGGCGGAGTCGCGAAAGGGTACGCGGTGGAAAAAGTATGCGGCCTGCTCAAAGAGAGGGGCGTCGAAAACGCGCTGGTCAATTTCGGCGGCGCGGTGGGCGCCATCGGTGGACGGATCGACGGCGAACCCTGGGTGATAGGCATAAAGGACCCCAGGGGAGGCGCCGGCGACATTATCGGCCGGCTCGAACTCGAAGACGGCTATGTCTCGTCGTCGGGGGACTACGAGCGCTACTTCGAGAAGGACGGCCTGAGATACTTCCATATTTTCGATCCCGGAACCGGCAGGCAGCCCGAAGGCGTTATCGCCGTCACCGTCGCCGGCCCTTCTTCGCTGGAGGCGGACATCCTCTCTACGGCGGTTATGGTGCTGGGTGTTGAAGAGGGAACAAGGACGGCCGAAGAATCCGGTGGCTTCGAACTGGTCGTTATCGACTCCTCGGGAACCGTCAGTTACTCACCCGGCATGAAAAACAATTATTCGATAACCGTCGACAGCAGGATCTGACGGTCATTATTTTTCACATCCATCTCCCTCTTTGATGACTTGAAGGCCTCTTATTTGTCCCTGACTATTCATGCCGCGGCTTTTACAATCCTCCAGCCCGGGCCTGCAAGCCTTCAGCGGGACACAATTGTCCCGCCACAAAAGAGCTGGAATCCTGGACGGTGGTAAAACACCGTCTTGTTGCTAACAGTTATGTCCCGCTGTATAATTCACAAAAAAAGGTGTGCGGACAATGGAATGCAACGGCAGGGTACTGTCAACTCAGGAAAACATGGCAAAGGTCGAAATGCGCCGGGAAGGGTGCGGGGGCTGCACCGCCTGCCATATCGGCTCTCTCGCCGAGCGGGAAGACGTAATCATCGACGCAAGAAACGAGGTGCATGCGCAAAAGGACGACCTGGTTCACCTCGAGATATCGGGCAGGACGGTAATGCATGCTTCAGCCATTATCTTCATGCTCCCTCTCACCGGTTTCCTGATCGGTTTTCTTATCGGCTACTACCCGCTCTGGCTCATATTCGAGTCGTCGCGTGAGCTCGTCGCCCTGGGTTGCGGTTTCGCACTCATGGGCTTATCGTACATACCGGTCAGATACCTGGGAAATAAGAGTGAATTCGATTTCGAAATAATAGATGTCATGGAGCGGCCCGGCTAAAAGGCGTAAGAACAAATCCCCGGGGCCGTCGCCGTGCCCGCAAAACCGCGTGATGACCCGGAGTGAACCGCGCCGGCTCTCCTGAACACCCTCATCTTCCCGCCCCCGCCATGATCGGACCATTCACCATATTCTTTTCTGATTACAAAACAGAAAATGCATTGAATCTAAACCTTAACTTCATAGTTAATGATGCTTGAGGATCGCCGTCTGACCCATCCAGCATTAATTATGTATGATCGACATACTGCCTTATGCGCTGGTATGACTTCTCGAGGTAATCGGGGTCCTCGATCCTTATTTTTATCGCGTTCTTCGGACAAACAGTTGCGCACCGTCCGCATGCGCGGCAGTAATCACTGATCTGCGCTTTCCCGAAAGGCACGGTGATCGCCTTGATAAAACAGTTCTTCGCACACAGTCCGCAGCCGTTGCACTCTTCGGTAACCTCCATCTTTATACCGTCAAGCCTCGGAAATATCGGGTCCAGGTCCTCCAGGGACATGTGCTCGAAGAAACTGGTGACGCAGCAGCATTCGCAGCAGAAACAGATCGTGAGGAGCTTTCCACGGTCCCTGACCCGGATCAGCGAATTATCGAGCCTGACCTTGCCGACCACCGGAACAAGGCCTGAGGCGACCGCCCTTCTGGCGTGGGCTTTTGCTTCTTCGATTGAAGCCTGCCGTGCGACCAGGGGAAGCAGGCCCTCCACGGTCGCTTCCCCTACGAAAATGCACCCGATATCAACCGGGTAATTCTTGCACCCCTCGATCGTCCTGCACGGGCAGGTGTCAACGATTACTCTCTTCGAAGACTCTTCGATGAAGCGGTCGAGGAGCGTTATCGGAAGGGGGACGGAATCGGGCAACTCGAGGTCCTGGTTTACCGGCAGCCACCTGGCGTCATTCCTGTCCGCCCTGAACCAGGGGTGCAGCCGTGTGACCAGGGGCATCCTGGAGGCCCTGAAAAAAAGCTCCATCGAATCCCATGCTTCCCTGATGAACCACACCGGCTTCTTTCTCTTTGCCAGAACCTTCAACGGGCGCAACCAGTCACTCATCTCGAACCTCCAGTTCCTCTCTGTGTCTGCTTACCAGGACACCATTCTATATCAGGCGTTCACTTCCCTAAAACTCCGAAAGCTCCCTTTATTAACAGATGCCGCTCCATAAAAGTAATCACTCAGCGGCAGCAGTCTCTCAAGCGAAAATGGGCTGGACCTGTCCCATTTCTTGAAAGCCGCAGTACACGGTACTGTTCACTATTGGTATTTCCAGTAACAATAAGCTAGATTATCAGGTAGCAGATGTGGAAATATTTAATAAAGGTATTTATAAAGGTCATGGCAATTCAGGGCTGAAAACAAAAGGCTGCTGATGCCGGCATTTCTTGGATGCCGCGGGAAAGGGGACATTATGAAAAAAGTTTTTGTGCTCGGGTGCCTGTTGATACTCTTGTCAGCTTCTACCCTGGTAATCGGCTGCGGAGGAAGCGGCAGTTCAGCTGATGACGAAACCAGCGTGAAAGAGGTCGCCTTGGAGTTCGCGCATGCTTTAACCGAAGTAGACGCGGAGGCTGTTCTTGAAATAGTCCGGGAAGAGGATAAAGGCGAGGTCGACGCCGAAGCCGCCGAAAAAGAAAAAGAGGAGATGGGTGACGACATACCGGATGCCGACTACAAAGCGGGTAATGTGGAGATAGACGGCGACAGTGCCACTGTGGATGTTACGATAGAAACCGGCGGAGAAACGACCACTGAGACCATCCACCTGGTGAAGCAGGATGGGGAGTGGAAAATCAACCTGGACAAGACATTCAGTGAAGTCGGCGGCGAATAATCAGTATCTATTCGCTGATAAAAATGCATTCCGGCGGGCGTCAGGCACTGTGCGACAAAACGTCAACCGGCGGCAATATCGTTGTCTGACAGCAGAAACTTCCTGTTGAGTATGGCGGACGTTACTACATACTTATATTCCGGCCGTTCAGCATGGGGATTTATCGATTCAACGGCAACTTTCTCCCCCTGGGAGAACGCAGCCTTTCCTTCGATGATGATATCGTGTGTAACCACGTAAACGGGTTCCGGCGACACAGACTGTTCCGGCTGTGGCGGCTCCATCTCGTCAGGCTTTGATAATCCCATCTCCTCAAGCTGTGACGAAGCCGACTCGGCCTGTGATAATGCCGCCTCCTTCAGCTGCGACAACGATGACCCCTCCGGCTTCGACGGCCCTGTATCAGCCTGCGACAACAGTGCCTCCTCCGCCCGCATTGACTCTGTCTCCGCCCGTGACAGCTCCGCCTCCTCATACTGTGACGACCATGTCTCATCAGCATATGACGGCTTTGCTTCCGCAGGCAGCGACCATGCCTTTTCCGGCGGTGTCGTTTCCGTCTTATCAGGACTTGATATCTCCGCCTCTTCCGCAACTGAAGACCACGCGCCCTCCGGTTTTATCCTCCCCGCCCCCTTTATATGCGATAATCCCATCTCCTCCAGTTGCGAATATGCCTCCGCTTCCGCGTCTAATGACTCTGTCTTATCAGAACGAGATATCTCCGGCTCCTCCGCGGGCAGGGACCACGCGTCTTCAGGCTTTGGCTTCTCCGGCTCTTCC
>JAFGMY010000112.1 GCA_016927325.1 Actinomycetota bacterium
ATAGTCTTCTCTGAGCGCCAGGCCGCTGCCGGGAATCACTCCAAGGCCGCGCCACGTGCTATCGCAACGCTTAAAGACCCGGTCCATGACCGCGAGTGCCTTCCTGTTTCCCTGAGGTTTCACCGCCCGGGAGTATTCCGTTTTAACTGAAGCCTCTCCCGTTTTCATCTGCGCAAGAAGAAGTACCGCCTCGAGTATGTCGTTCGCCTCAAAACCGGCTACCACACCGGGAATGCCGAACTGCTCGGAGAGGAACCGGTAGGCATTGCTTCCTATGATAGAGCTGACATGCCCTGGAAGTATGAAACCGTCCACGTGGAAATCATCCATTGATATCAGGGTTTCAAGCGCCGGAGGGACAAGCTTGTGCAGCGGCAGGACGAAAAAGTTCGCAGCACCCCTTCTTTCAGCTTCGATTACGGTGGCTGCCACCACCGGCGCTGTAGTCTCAAAACCAACACCGAGAAAAACCACCTTCGACTCAGGTTCGGCGAGAGCGGTTTCAACCGCGTCCAGGGGAGAATAGACCACGTCGACACGGGCGCCTCCCGCCGCCGCGTCCGCAAGGGAACCCCCGGTTCCCGGCACCTTCATCATGTCGCCAAACGTGGCAAGAACTACTCCGGGCAACCTGGAAACCGCAATAGCCCTGTCGATATCCTCGTCGCTGGTTACACATACCGGACACCCCGGTCCTGAAATCAGTTCAATCTGAGGCGAGAGAAGAGGTCTCAGCGCATACCTGGAGATCGCTGTCGTATGAGTACCGCAAACTTCCATGAAGGTCGCGCGAACATCGAGTTCCTTTATTCTCGCGGCTATTCTTCTGGCCGCTTCGGGATTATCGTAGTCATCAACATATTTCATCGAGCCGCGCCAACTCCTCGAACAACTCGCGGGTCTTCTCGGCCTCTTCACGGTCGATGATCTCTATGGCAAAACCGGCATGCACCAGAACGTAGTCCCCCGCCTTTACATCATCGACCAGCGCGGTGCTGGTGTTCATTTTAGCTTCGCCGACCTCTATCAGGGCCGTCCCGTCATCTCTGACCTCGATAACTTTCGCGGGTACCGCCAGACACATAGTTCTCACAACCTCAAATACTTAAAGCGCCGTCACCGACGCTACCTCGTGATTTATCCTTCTCGATAAATCCGCCTTCACTGTTATCTTCAGAATCCACTTTTGATGTCGACTGTGCAAACCTTCCGGCAGCCACAACCGCCTGACCGAAAGCGATACCACCATCGTTGCAGGGTACTCTCCGATGCAGCACAGGTACAAGGTTTCGGCTCTTGAGCATTTCAACTACTTTACCGGTAAGCAGGACATTCTGAAAAACCCCTCCGCTCAGTGCGATCTTTCGAATTCCGGTTTCACCGGACAACAGGTCGCAGGTTTCTGCTATGATGCAGGCCATCGTGTGGTGGAACTTCCCCGCCATCAACGATCTTTGCACCCCCGCAAGCGAATCGGTGAGCAGACCCTCAAAGAGGGGACCGGTATCTACTATATATATGCCTTGACCGTCCAGCAGTTGGAACGGATAACCGGAGTCAACATCCTCCGCGACCGCCTCGAGCTCGCATGCCGCCTGCCCGTCGTACTGGGCGGTTCTTCTCATGCCGGTAATAGATGCCGCCGCGTCGAACAGCCTGCCCGAACTGGAGGTGAGCAGAGCATTTACTCCATTCTCGAGCTGAAAAGCGATTATATCGGCTTCAGGTCCCTCGATCTCTACAACCTGCCTCAATTTTCCAAGTGCTGTATCAGCGTCTGAATAGACTCCGGAAAGCACTCCGGCCGCCATGCGGTAAATACTGTAAATACAGGAGTCCGAACCGGGCATCTTATACTGCCTCAAATGGGCGAGCCTCCTGTACTGCGGCCCGTTGCAGTAGAGGAACTCTCCTCCCCAGACCGTTCCGTCTTCGCCGTATCCGGTCCCGTCCCAGGCCACTCCGATGACCTCTTCCTCAAGACAGTTGTCAGCCATGCAACCGGCGATGTGGGCATGATGGTGCTGGACCGGTGTAACAGGAATACCGTAATCGGCCGCAATTTGCGTTGTAACGTACTCAGGATGTAAATCGCATGCGACAAGCTGTGGTTTCAACGAAAACAACCGAGTGACCGTCTCAAGCGCTTTCTCGAAGTGATCGAGCGCAAGCGCATTGTCCATATTGCCCACATGCTGTCCTACATAAGCTTTGTCCGCGCGAAGAAGACAGAAGGTGTTCTTGAGTTCCGCCCCGAGGGCAAGAACCTCTATTTCGGAGGATGATGACAGGGTAAGCGGGTAGGGAGCATAACCCCTGGCCCTTCTAACCGGGTACTCAACACCCTGAAAAACGCGGGTTACCGAATCGTCGTAACGGATGAGGATGTCCCGGTCGTGCAACAGGAAACAGCCGGCTACGCCGGAAAGTCTCTCGAGTGCTTCCTCATTGTCTGTCGCGATCGGTTCCCCGCTGATATTTCCACTGGTCATAACCAGGGGCAGACCGCACTGTTCGAGCAGCAGATAATGCAGAGGCGTGTACGGAAGGAAAAGGCCCTGGTGTTTCAAACCTTCCGCCACATGCCGTGATATGGGTGATCCCTCTTTTTCTTCCAGGAGCACAATAGGCTTATTAGGAGAACTCATAAGCGAGTGTTCCATGGGAGAGATTTCACAATAGTCCCGGGCCCGGGCAGAATCCCTTA
>JAFGMY010000003.1 GCA_016927325.1 Actinomycetota bacterium
ACCACAGAAAGAAAAAAAGAAGCAACTGAAAGGTGAGTTAGTCAGTATCGGGGGGAAATGAAATTACACACAAATCGTTGCACTAACGTCAATTATTTTTCCTTCAGTAAACTCATTCATTGTCTTAAGTGTAAATATTCCACGCTGACGACGGAACACCTGTCTGTAATAAAGGTATTTTCGATGAAACAGGGAAGAGCTATCGACCTGGTTTTAAACTTTAAAAACATGAACGTCGGTTGCTTTAAATGTCATGAACAGTTCCTTTCCCGGGAAAATCTCCATATCCTCAAGGGAGCGGCGGGTTATGGCGGCTATCATGGGTATTCCCGCGTTGATCTCCACCTTGATAATACTGCCCTCATCGAGAATTCTTGAGACCTTTCCCTTGAAAGCGTTCCTGGCACTTGATTCTATTGGATGCAATGAAAGGAGAATCGCCTCCGGCCTGACAGTTGCATAAACATGTCCTTCAGCAGGAATTCCGGAGACGATCTCCGTGCCGTCGATTTTTATAAATGATAAGCCGTTTCTCACCAGAGATTCACCATAAAAAATATTAGTAGTACCGACGAAGTCCGCGACGAATTTACAGTTCGGCTTTCTGAATACTTCGCTTATCTCACCTTCCTGTATTATTTCACCGTGATCCATGATCGCCATCCGGTTGCCAAGCAGGAATGCTTCGTCAAAGCTGTGGGTAACGTGAATCATGGTAGTTCCTGTAATATCGTGTATCCTTCGCAGTTCCTCTCTTAGAGTAGCACGTGTTTTCGCGTCCAGGGCACTGAGCGGTTCGTCCAGAAGAAGAACCCGGGGTTCTACGATCAAGGCCCTTGCTATCGCAACTCTTTGCTGTTCACCCCCGCTGAGTGTTCCAGGTCGCCGGTGCATCAGGTGGGATATGTTCAGTAATTCGACCAGGCTTTTGATCTTTTCATCAGCCTTTTCTTTGTCAACTTTGTTCGCTTTCAGGCCGAACCTTATGTTCTTGTCTACGGAAAGGTGTGGAAATAGCATGTAGTCCTGGTAAACCATCCCTATGTTTCGTTTCCTCGGCGGTATATTCAATATACTTTTACCGCCGATCAGGATGTTCCCGCTTTTGGGGGTGTATATCCCGGCAAGAGTCTCGAGGAGTATCGTTTTACCCGCACCGGTCGGCCCGAGCACCATGAGGTAGTCACCATCCTCGACACTGAGGCTTACTCCTCTGAGTGCGAACTCTCCAAGGTTAATGTGCAGGTCTGTAATTGAAATCACTTTAACCACCAGCCGTATTAGAAAAGTTTAGCGGTGCCGCCGAGTTTCTCGAATGTATAAAGAGATATTACGGAAATAACGATCAGTATCGTGGCAGCCGCGATAGCCAGGTCAAGGTCTCCGCAGGACATGTTCAGGTAGATCGAAATCGGCAGGGTCTCGGTACGCATTCTTGTTGCTCCCGCGACCATGAGCGCGGCGCCGAACTCCCCTATTCCCCTGCACCAGGTGATTATGGCACCTGCGACCACACCGTTCTTAGCCATTGGAAGCGACACCCGCCAGAACGTTCTTGCCTCGGTGCATCCCAGGGTCCTCGATACATGTTCATACCTGGGATTGATTCCCTCGAAGGTCGATTTAAGAATTCGGTACATGAATGGGAAGTTTACGAAAAACTGGGCAAGGACTATCCCGGCGGGCGTAAAGATGAACTTAATGCCCATATCCGCGAGACCTTTGCCAAACGCTGTTGATCCGAAAACGATCAGGAGACCTACACCGGCGACCAGCGGTGGCAGGGCGAGGGGCATGTCGAGGATCGTATTGAGTATGGATTTTCCCCTGAAAGGGTAGCGCGCCATGGCGTAAGCCATCGGGATCGCGATAATAATGCAAAGGACCGTCGAGATTAGGGATGTTGTAAGGCTGAGCCTGACTGCAAAAAGTATCTCGGGCGACCCAAGGCTGTCGAGCAGTGCTTCAGGGCTGGTATGTGTAACCACACACACTAGCAGTGTAAGTATCAAAGCTCCCAGTAAAAAAGCAACACCCAGGGTAATTAACTTGAACTTTGATTCTCTTAATTGAATCAACAATTTGTTCAACATTACTTGCTTTCGGTCTTATCGTCGGACTCGACTTCGTATTCAGGATTGGGATATGCGGGAAAACCGTTTTTCTCGAAGATCTCCAGCGCCTCGTCGGACGCACAGAAATCGACAAACGCGTCCGCAGTTTCTTTTTCCCTGGAGAAAGTGAGGCTTCCGACGGGAATGACTTCTATTATGTTCTGTTCCTTTGGGATATCAATTACCTTTATCTTTTCAACGTCCTGGACAACGTCACCCCAGTTGACCGACGCGTCCGCCTGTCCTTCGCTTATGTAGACGATCAGTTCGTTCATTGTGGGAACGGTCGCTATGATATTTTTCCATACCGCGTCCTTGAGCCCGTTCTTCTCCAGTATCTTGTTGCCGTGCTTCCCGATCGCGGCTGCCTCGGGGTCGCCCCAGACCACTTTTACACCCTCGTTCGCGAGGTCGCTCAACTGCTTGATCGACGCCGGGTTCCCCTGGGGTACCGTAATCACCGGTATGTGGTAGGCGATAAGTTCCTGCTTGTCTATAAAGCCTTTTTCATCCGCGAGTTCCAGGTAATAAGTTTCTCCTGGCATATAGACGTCACCCTCTCTGCTGACTTCCATCTGGCTCAAGAGGGCATTTGACCCGGCGTAGTTGTAGTTGACTTTTGTTCCGTACTTTTTTTCAAATAGCGCGCCGATTTCGTCCATCGGCTTTCTCATGCCGGCACCGCTGTAGACCATTATTGAATCCGCATAGTCTATCTTTTTTTCAGGGGTGGTCGTTTTGCTTTCTGTTTTTGTGTTGGAGCCGCAGCCTATCGTTCCGGTGATCAGTGTCAGAGCCGCAAAGATTACAATTACTCCAACCGTTAGCTTCTTCCTCATGGTGCCTCCTTCATTTCCGCCGGCTTCATGCCGGCACTGCATAACTTGTCTGGCGGCGCTGGAATCCTGGAAAAAACAAACCCGTCACTAACGGTTTGTTCATGCGTGAACTTTGCTTTCGAAGGGAAAGCACTGTTAATCCTACGCATTTTCTTTTCCAAACACGGGAGGCAAGGCTGTTTCCGGCCCAACCCTATCGGCAGGAACCCATGGCTGGCACTTTAGGAGTTCCTGCTCAGAAAACGCCATAAAACTTGAGCACCGTATCATTATTAAAGGTATATTGTCAACCAAATACCGGTATATCAGTAATAACTGTTTGAATTTATGATAAGGGAATAACGGATTCCAAAGATTACCGTCAGGAGTGGGACCTTTTGACGAAAGGGTTACCCTGTTCGATATAGACCGGCATTTGATGAATGCGGCAAAGACTAAAGGTGTTCAAGTTCTATGCCGGTTCCGAAATCGGTGACCAACCATCGTTCTCCCTGCTTCATGGCGGTAACACCGGGCTGCTCCAGTTCCCGGCTTTCGTCACGCCCGGAACTCCATGCTCCCTTGAGGATTGCCTCTGCTTCGGTCAGACCGTCGTTCATCCAGAAGCTCACAAAGGTGAACTCAATGCCGGGCTCTGAGTGCGATTCAGCGTAAGAGATCATGGCATTCTTACAGCTTTCAACCTCTTCTTCGCGGCCGGTTTCCTGCTCCTCCCCGGAGTCTTCCTCCACATCTTCCTCTACCTTTTGCCCGGGCTCTTCACGGTTGTCGATTATCTCTACTGGCGCTTCCTGAACGTCGATCGGCACCTCGTTGCTTTGCTCTCCCTTTCCGTTTTGAACGCTCACCTTATAAGTTCCAGAGGTCAACTGTCCCGGAACTTTACAGGCAATGGCCGTATCTGACCAGGAGAGTATCTCCGCCGGCACGTCGTCTCCGAAAGAAACCGCGCCATCCATCCGGGATTCACTGAAATTTGTCCCTTTTATCTTTATCTCATCTCCCGGCATGGCACTGGTTGGAGATATGGAGTCGATGGTCGGGGATTTCTCCCCGCACCCGGCGATCACGGATAAGAAAATGAGGAAAAGAAAGATAACGATTAATGCAGAGACCGACCTTTTGCTGTCCATGACCTACCTCCCCGGGGCTGCTGTTCCTGACACGAAACCATTTAACATCCGGCTGTCGCGCGGTTGAGGGATCAACACCGTAATACTGTTTATACAAATATTACAGGGTCGATGTGCCTGAATCCTCTCAATCTTTCCTGCTCGGTCTTTATAACCATACTTATCGATCCATCTTTCTTTAAAAATGCGTCGTTCGGCGGAAGCCGGGTTCCCTTCAGAACCATATGAAATGCCAGCCAACTCAAGGAAGGCGCTGAGGGTAAATGATTATCTGCAGAACAGGGATATCTCCACACAGGTCACCGGGGACAAGCCGATAATTATGGAGCGGGCAATGTACTGGAGTTCGAGGGGCGCCGGAACCGCCCCTGTATCCCACGTATTTTGTTTTGCCGAAGACAGAATGAATGATGTGGCTCCGGTCTAATACTAAACTCCGCGAACCGTCATCTGCCTGACAGGTATAAAAAGCCGGACTCTAAAAGCCCGGCTTTTTCCAATTTGTCAATTACTGTGACTGTTGTGCTTTCAGGTCGTCCGGCAGTCCCGGTGTATTGTAGACTTCCGGACCCGAGCCGTAACCTTTGACGACCCACTGCCCGTTTTCCTGGTGGAGCGCGAAGATGAGATCGGTCTGCTGCTGCTCCGGCGGGAAGTCGATATAGAAAAGTTCCCAGGCCGGGTCGGTTCTGCTCTGCTTGTAGGTGTAGACGCTGGCATTTGTGGTATTTATGTTCTTTGAGTTCATGTACTCGAAGATCACTTCCTGCTGGCTTTTTGGCTGGGGCTCGGGTGACGGCATCTGGAGCCAGAGGTCGTCCGGCGCACCCGCACCTTTCATTTCATCAGGGGTGAAGGCCGTTCCGTTATATACAACCGTCCAGTTTCCGTTGGCTTCTTTCCTGAGGAGGAAATACTGTGTTGCCTGGTTTGTCTTCGTGGCTTTATCTATCTTCCAGTTTGGGTCTTTCGTGCTGACTTTCACAACACTGAAGGTCCACCCGCTGGTGTTTATTCCCTTTTTTTTCAAGTAGTCGAGCATGGCTGAAGCAGGTGTGGGGTTCTCCACTTCATTTTCATTTGGTTTGGGGGTCGGGGTCTCATCTGATTTGGTGACATCAAAATTCAACTGGTTGCTTTCACCGTCCGTGGTGAGAACCGAAATCCCCTGCATCGCGATATTCACATTGCCCGGAATACGTACAGCGATGCTCTGGTCTGACCAGGCAAGGACATCCTCCGCTACCTTGTTTCCAACATGAACGACGGAGTTGCCCTGAGTTTCCCCGAACGATTTTCCCATGACCTGGACAATTGTCCCGCGAGGCCCCGCCTCGGGATCTATGGTGTTTATCACCGGCTTGCCGGTGTCGGCTTCCTCGCCGCCACCGCCGCAACCGAGGGCCACGGTAAAAGTGAGAATAAGCGTTATTGACAGAAGTACGGCCACGGTTCCCTTTTTCATCCTCAGCCTCCCCGATAAGCTCCATTGGAGCATCTTACAGTATACGACCGGAAGCAGTGACGCCTTGCAGCGAAGCGTTAAAGCACTTGTAAATACTAATTTGATTTAAACAACATGAATTCCTATGAAACAGGTAATAATTTCCTGAACGGTGAATGGGTGAATCTCTCGGATAAGCCCGTTTGCCGGGGAACGGTCAGGCGGTTCTCCCGGATAATCGTTCTGGTGCGGCGGGAGACGTGACCGGCAATAGTGGGTGATTGCAGGCCAAGCGCTCACCTTTTTTCCATAAATACCAGTTCCAGACCGTTATTTATGGGTTCGCGTTTGAATATACGGTATCCGAGCGATTCATACAGGTGAATATTTCTTTCGCTCCTGTTGCCGGTAAAAAGCTCATACCGGTGGGCGGCGGGAAAGAGCTTCTCGACTTCACGCATAAGCATTTTTCCTATTCCCGCATTCTGGCGTCCAGGTTTCACGATCAGTTTTTCGATGAAGCAGGTGTCCCGTTTTTTATAAGCTCTTATTGAGCCGACTAACTCCCCGCCTTCAACCGCTTTCAGGAATATCATCCGGCTGAACTCATCGGTTATGTCCTCGATGGTATCTTCCAGAGGAGGGATGGGGATGCCGTTATAGTATTGATCGGTTTCACCCTGGAAGGCGCTTTTCTGTATATCAAGAATATCCCGCAGGTCTGCTTTCCGGGCGCGTTTTATTTCCGGAATACGTTTCTCCATCTCTAAAATGTTTACATGTCATTGATTCGGATCGGAGAAAAAGGAGTGACCTCTTACTTCAATATCAGGCGAGGGTACAGCAGATAACCCTGATGCCGAACTCTTCCGGTTGCACCGGAACAATACTGAAATCCTCAAACCCCGCGGCACTTAACAACTTTATCCATACGTCAACCGAAGTCGGGTATTCGCCGTCTTCGGTAAGGTCGAACGGCAACTGCTCGAGAATCCGGACCGCCTTTTCGAAGGCGCCTTTATCGAGGCAGAACTTTGCCCACCCCGAAAAGATATCGATTATCTCTTTACATTTCTCAGGAGTGTCCGGCGGCCCGTCGAAGCTTACAAACCGGTCGGCGTAAACCAGACGGCCGCCTCTGCGCATGGCTCTCGCCACTTCCTTTGCGCAGCGGGGTCTCTGCGGAGGCTTGACATGGTGAAGCGCCAGGTTGCTCACGATGCAGTCGACTGAACCGTCGCCGAGAGGAATTTCGAGCGCGTTGCCGTCTTCAACCTTAATACGGGGATTGCCGGTGAACCGCTCCTGAAATATATTCCTCATATTTTCTGAAGGGTCAACTCCCGTATAGAAGTACCCGGGGTATTTCCGTGAAAGCTGATAGGTGATATTTCCTGTTCCGCAGCCAAGGTCCAGCATCTGGATTTCACCGTTCTCCGGGACCTGTTTGGTTATTACGTCCAGGGTGTCCGTATAAACGGGGTCCTTAAGAAAAACCCCGTCATACCTGGCGGCGTAATCGTCCCAGTCAACCGTCATTTACAGACAACTCCTTCGAGGTGATGAATATTTCAAGGAACCGTTTCATCAAAACAGAGCCCTTAAAGTAAGCCTGTCAAGCATCAATGTCAAGAGTTCGGGTCGGGAACAGGCACCGGCCTGCGATTAAAGGGGTTTGTGTGGCCGTGAAGGTTCGGAACGCGCCACCCCCGCGACCTTTAGCCCGGCTCTATCCAGGGCCGGGATTCGAAACACAGTACGGGGCCTGATGGACCCCGTCTGAAGGATGATTGGGGAACGTCACCCGGCTGGAGCGGAACCGCTGTCCTTGTTTTTTCTTCTTCCAGCCACCATGAGAATGCCGGGGGCCAGAATTAAAACACCGGCTGAAAGAAAGAGCAGCGGTGCCCAGATCAGGCCCAGGTCAAGTTTCCAGAAGTATCCAGCCGCGTTATCTACCGCTTTGGCGGCCATTTCATCCGAGGTTTCGTACTCTATTTCAAATATGGTGAGGTTAGGTGTAATTCCCAGCTTTTCCATATCTATCAAGTACTCTTCATGGTGCTTTTCGGTGTCGACGATAATGCCGGTTCTCGGCTCGACTCTTATGATGGAGCGCACCCTCTTGAGGTAGCTCAAGGGGAGTTCTCCTTCTATGCCGTCCGGCAGCGCAGGGACCCCGCCGGATTGCGCGATAATCGTGTTTTCGTCATTGACCGGCACTTCCGACGGGAAACCGGCCGGAGGCGATGTCAAATCAAGCAGCCCGCTTTCGACCCCGAAAACATATACCCTTACATCTTTTCGAGTTGCGCCGTCCAGCTGTTCTTCCCCGATAAAACGGTGGTCGATTGTTCCTTGTATGCCTCCGTCCCACATCCCATAGGTTTTCTTTTCAACGCCAATACCAAGGATCTGAAAGTGACCGGACCGGTTCACATCGCTGTTGTGGCCGCGGACGTTCCGCCCGGTCCTGCGGTCTATGGCGTAGTATTCAACCGGGTACTCCATCTTGTCGTAGAATGCCCTGTATTTTTCATAAGTCACGGCGTCCGGGGCGGTGAGGCTGACCCGGGTTTCGAAAACCACTACATCAAAGGTGCTCTTTTCCGGCAGGCTTTTCATGGACGCGTTTATTACCAATGGAATCTCAACAGTCTCTCCGTTTTCCAGCACCCGTCTGGTGTCGGGTTCGACATGAAAGACCGCCTTTCCATCGAAGGAGGATTCGATATCTATGCCGTCGGGGATCCTCGCCATCGCAGGCACCGTTACCCATCTGGTGAGGGGGGCCAGGACTACAAGGAAGGCCCCCGCTGATATCAGGAGTATGCCAATTGCCTTTTTACGGACAATGCGTTTTTTCAAAAGAGCTCCCCGGCTTTCCCCGCTCGAGCGGTACACTGCAAGAGTCGTTCTCCAGTCGAAGCGGCTGCCTCATCGCGAATTGAAACGGGATCCACGGTATGCCGCTATATTTATTAATCGACGATTGAGGGCGGTTGTTGAGCGCCGAAGGGCCAGATCCTCACTTTGGGCTACCATTTCATCAACCACATGATTCAGAAGGATGTTATGCGAACGCTTAAGATTCAGCCTTCAGACCGGCCTCTGTCCAGGGCCGGGATTGTCACGCGCCGCAACACCGAGAGGGGCCGCCTGATAGACCCCTCCAAAAGGATGATTGGGGAACGCGGGATTACTGTATAAGGCGGGGTAATCCTGTTACCAAAGCAGGGTCTTTGCGAGCCCTTCGTACATTCCGTCCGCTACCAGTTTTCCGCTGAGAGCGGAGAACACTATGCCACCGGGCCAGATGGAGTAATGACCGGCCATATAAAGGTTTTCAACCGGTGTGCTGAACTGCCCGAAACGGCCGAACAGGGGCGTATTATACATGTCATAGGACCAGCCCATTATCGAACCTTCGGGATTGAGTGTAAACCTGGCCAGCGAGCGCGGGGTGGCCAGTTCCTTGTACTCGACCTTATCACCGATCCCCGGAATTACATACCCGGTGTCTTCGATAATATCGTCCAGCACCTTTTCCTTCAGTTTTTTATAGGCTGCGTTTCTTTTTGTTGGATCTTTGGTGCCGGTCTTCCAGCCGTTCATCCAGTCATAAGGTACCGGAACCTGGATGATAATGGAGTTTTTGTTTTTTGGCGCAAGGCTCTTGTCGAACCTGGATTCCCAACTTACCATTTCCCAGCCTTTGCGGTGCAGCTGAGGATCGTAGTTGTTCCACGGGGAGCTGTAGGTTCTCCAGTAGATAGTGTGGTGGACTTTCAGTGCTTCACCAAGTTCCTCATCGTCCATATCCAGGCCTAAGAACGCGTTTGCGACAGAGATGCTTACGGGTCCGTTCTTGATCTTAGCCAAATATTTGCGGGGGAACAGGTTGGGATCACACATCTCTTCGACAAGCCTTTTTGGATTACCGGTATTTACTACTTTCTCGGCAAAATATCTGTCTCCACTGGATGTCTCGACTCCTACCGCTTTTCTGTCCGATGTTATGATCTTGTCGACTGTGCACGATGTCCTTACCTCTCCGCCTTGTTTCTTGAAACCATCGGCCAGGAGATTCGCCAGAGTTACCAGTCCGCCTTCCGGGTAGGTGTAGTCGTAAAGGAAGCTGTACCAGAAGGAGAAGAACATGAACAACAACATGTTTTCATTTCCGAACTCTCCAAAAAGATAAGCAAGGCGCGGGTCTCGGAAGATCTCCCGGCTTTTCTCGCCGCCGCCTTTTGTGACGGCTTCGCCTGCGTATTTCATCAAGGGCATGGCGGCTTTTGACATCTTCATCAGCAGCCGGTATTTATCGAGACCCCGCTTCAGCAGTGGGAACGGATTATCCCCCATCATATCTTTCATTGCACAGCATCCCGGCTCGATATAATCGAACCAGGTTTCGATGTCGGAAGCGGATTCCGGGAAGAAACCTTTGTAGTCGCTTCTGATCTGGGCGAAGTCCCGCAGGACCACATCGCTATCAGGTGTAATGAAGCGCCAGTCGGCCCGGTGCCATTTCGAGGGATTGAACAGTCCAAGTTCCTCGAGAATTGGAAAGAGTATGCCGACGTTTTCCGTTGATTGCGAACCGGCATCGAAGTAGTAACCCTTGCGCCTGATTCCCTGAATATTGCCGCCGAGAATCTTTCCATGCTCGAGGATCAGCACTTTTTTTCCTTTTTTCGCGAGGAAGTTGCCGCAGGTAAGGCCTCCAACTCCCGCACCTATGATTATCACGTCATAATCGCTGTGGCTCTGTCCCATATCGACTCCTCTCGCGGTTATACTATTCTACTGTTCAGATCTCAGCCGTCATCCGTAAGGTGGACGGCAAATGGACCAACAGTGCGATTCTATCAGACAAATGGAGATATGGGCAGTAATTATGACTTAACAGACCAATTACACTAACTAATCAGTGCGCCGCAGAGGTCTTTTCTCTTCATACCGCATCGATGTCCCTTGTTCGGCACTGTTAGCTTCAAGAGGGGTTGGAACTTCAAGAGCTTTCCGCTGGTTTGTAGTTGTGCAGGATTAATTCGAAGCAGGCCCCATGATCGTTGTAGGCCTGGATCGCTCCGTTATATACGCCGGCGATCTTCCGGGCGATGGTCAGTCCTACGCCCACTTCGCCGGTAGTTGAGCCCTTGTTGAAAGGGGCAAAGATATTGTCGATCTCTTCCGAAGGGATTCCCTCGCCGTTGTCCTTTACCAGGAACTTCATCTCCCCACCCGGCTCACGGCTGACGCATGAAATTAAAACCACGGGTTTCACATTGTTGTTATGTTTGACCGCGTTGGATATAAGGTTGGAAAAAAGCTGGGCCATCTGTGTTTTGCTGGCGGTTATGGTTCCAAGGTCGCCTTCCACCGTTATCGAGACGCCCTTCATCTCAATCAGTGGTGACAGCATTTCGAGCACCTCGTTCACCACCTCTTTGATATCAACTTCCTCCACCTCGGCGGGCTGCTGCCCGGATTCGGCAAGTTTTAAAAGTTCTTCGATACGCTGCCTGGCTATAAGGGTGTTCCTTTCAATGATCGCCAGCATCTCCTCCATGTTGCCGTTTTCCTGTTCTTTCGAATCCCTGTAAAGAAGATCGAGCGCTATTCCTATTGACGCAAGCGGGCCTTTGAGTTCATGAGAAATCAAGTGTGCGTAAGCCGTAAGCTCTTCGTTGATTCGTTTCAACTTCTCTTCGGAACGCTTGCGCTCGGTGATATCGGTGAGGAAACCGAACGTTCTCAAGGGCTTTCCATTCTCGTCTTTCTGCATTGTGATATTGCCCATGGTCCAGAAAGCCGTGCCGTCCTTTTTTCTGGCATGGATTTCATACCCCTGAACCGACCCGTTCTTCAGAAGAAGATCAAGCAGGTCTGAACGCTGCCCGGGGTCGGCATAACTATTAACGGCCGGCTCTTTTACGAACTCTTCGACGCTGTCATGGCCGTACATCTTCACGAGCTGCTCGTTCACGAACTCGAAGTACCCGTCCGCTCCGACTATGCCGATACCTTCAACGGCCGAGTCATAAAGCTCGCGCATCATGGCGTCTCTTTCCCTTACCCTGGCCTCCGCCTCCCGGCGGTCGGTGACGTCGTCGTATATCGCGACAATTTCGCCGGTCGGAAGCCTGTAAATGTAGTTATCCCTCCAGCCCGCGATGCGGTCGTCCTCATACCTCGACGCCGGCAGATGCTCCGGTTTTCCTGTTTTCCATACTCTCTGAAGCGCTTCCAATATGCCGAACTTCCCGGCTCCGGGGAACAGTTCAGTCAAGGTCTTGCCGACGACCTCTTCCCTCTTGACCTTTTCGATTGTTTCACCGGCCTTGTTCAGGTCTATGAAAACGAAGTCATTCCCGTCCGCGGCCGCTTTAAAAACAGCGACCCCGCTGTTCATGTTCTCGAACATCTGCCGGTACTTTTCCTCGCTTCTGCACCTTGCTTCTTCCGACCGCCGGAGATTGAGAACAGACTTGATTTCCTCAACGACCATGATGTTCAGGCGGTTGTCCTTGACCACGTACCCGGAAGCCCCTAGCTTGAAGGCGTCAATCGCCGTTTTTTCATCTCCGTGTCCGGTAACCATTATGACCTGGGGCGGAGCGTCGGTTGCCATGATCTCCTCCAGGAGTTCGAGTCCGTTGCCGTCGGGAAGCTGGTAATCAAGGGTAACGACATCAAAACGGGTTTTGGAGAGCTTCTCCCTGGCGGAGGCACAGTCGTACGCGACCTCCAGACGGGTGGATACCTTCTGCTCCAGAAGCATAGTGAGGATTTTTGCCATGCCCGGCTCATCTTCAATTATGAGGATTTTTAAATTATCCCCGATATTCATGGTGCCGCCCGTTGGACCAAGGTGGTATCTGCGAACAAATGTTACAGTATAAGTACTGCTCCGGAAAGGCAATTCCTGCCAATTTCAGTTCCTTACAGGCCGGTCATGTTGCATGGCCGCGCTTCGGCCGACGGATTACATATCATGGAGCACCCATCCGGCCGCGTCTTCGCCGCTCAGCAGGGCGCCTTCGACGCAGGAAACGAGATACATATATTCACCGGCGAGGTGAAGGCCTTTCACATCGTGAAGGTGGTTCTTTTTCAGGCAGTACATGGCGTTAGGCTGGCCGGGGTACTCGAGGCAGATCGCCTCGTCCCAGCGGATTACATCCGCGAAGATCGGGTTATTGGGCGTGTCGGGGACAAACCTCTGGAGCTCCATCATGGTCCTGCGAACCACTTCATCATCACTTAGTTTCATAAAAGCTCTGGTGTGACGGCCGTAGGTGACGCAGTGTGACAGCCCGCATCCATCCGGGGCGAAATAAGAGGATTTTCCGCTGCAGTCGTTCAGGCCGGAAAGGAAGCTGTTTGCTCTGGGCGGCAGAGTGCAGGCGTACAAGTTGCCGGGAAGAAGGCGTTTTTCAAGAGCGACCATTACATGAACAGTCGAACTGTACTTGATCGTTTCCAGCGGTTTTCGCATTGCTTCGGGAAGGTCCGGGATTATTTTCCTGGCGGCACCGGCGGTCGTTGCACAGATGATATGGTCGGCGTCCATGAAGCCCTCGGAAGTTTCGACCCCTTTTACCCTGCCGTTGTCGAGGACGATTTTGTTCACCGTTGTGCTCAGCCTGATTACATCCTTGTTTTTCCTGTAAAGCGCGGCGGGTAGAGAACCGATCCCTTTTTCCATCAGAAGAAGGCCTTTATAGAGGCCTATCAGACAGATTATGTGCGGGATCGAAACATCGGTTGCTTCGCCGAGGGTCAGAGTTTCGACAAGTGGTTCCATTACCCATTCCAGGGCTGCGTTACCGCTGTGTTTGCGCACGAAGTCGGCAACGCTGGTTTCACCGAGGTCGAGGAGGCGGTCGAAGCTCATGTTTTTATAATCCAACTGGAAGTAACGTGAAAGCATTGGCGGTATAAGTATGGCCATCTGGGGATAAGCGGATAAGGGAAGGCCGCGGAACTTTGCAAGGTTAGACGGCTTCATTGATATCGGATGCATTTTGCCGTTTCTCCACAGCGCCGCTGAAACGTGGAATGGAAGTATCTCCGGGGAGATGCCCATCTCTTCACTCAGACGGAGCTGTGTCTTGCAGATTCTGGCAAGAAACTGGGCGCCGGTATCAAGCGTAAAACCTTCTTTGCTGTAGCACCTGGCCCTGCCTCCCGCCTCCGATCTGGATTCCAGGGCAGTAACATCTATTCCTTTTTTTCTGAGCGCGTTTGTCGCGGCAAGACCGGCCGCTCCCGCTCCCACAACGATGACTTTCACGTTTTGACCTCCCGTCCATGAAAGAAGATAGAAGAACAGCCGATACTTTCGGCGCAACTACTGCCGATTCTGATTTCGATGAATATTATCACAGAAAGCAGTCCCGCCGGTTGTCACGGCTTGATTATGTGACCCGATCAGGGACACCGGTTTCCCGGAAACTCTTTTTATCCTGCGCAGGCCTTTAATCGCCGCTTTCTATGATTGCCCGGGCGGCGTCGTAACCGCTGGTCATCGCCCCTTCCATGCAGGAGATAAGGTACATGTACGAGCCCGCCAGGTACAAACCCTTTACGTCATTCAGGTGATTTTTCTTGAGGCAGACAATTGCGGGGAACTGTCCCGGGGGCTGAAGGCAGATCGCTTCGTCCCATCTCGCGTGCTCTGTCATATAAGGTTCATCGGGCATCCCGGGCAGGTACTTCTGGACTTCCTTGATGACCTTTCTCTTCAGTTCCCCGGGGGGGAGTTTTGAAAGCTCGGCATCGTGCCTGCCATAGGTAAACGTTTGCAGGAGGTCTGCTCCCTCGGGGGCGAAGAAAGGGGACTTGCAACCGCTGTCTCCGATTCCGGGCAGGAAGGAGCCCGCGCTTCTCGGGATAACGAAACCAAGCCATTTTTCACCGAGCAGCTTCTTTTCCAGTGCGAACAGAAAATGTGTGGTGGAACTGTACTTGACCGTTTCAAGGGGTTTTCTGATTGTGTCGGGAAGACCCGGGATGATCTTCCGCGCCACCCCCGCTGTCGTAGCGCAGATAACATGATCGGCTTCTATAACACCGTCTTCAGTTTTCACACCCCTGACCTTTTTATTGTCGATGACTATTTCCTGGACAGGGGTCGAAAGCCTGATCGAGTCTTTGTATCTTTCGTACAATGCGGCGGTAAGGGAACCCATTCCATGTTTGAATATACGGATTCCATGCGCGGCGCCCATAAGGGCGATCATGTGACAGATCGTTATCTCTTCCGGCTCTCCAAGGGTTAAGAGACCCAGAAGCGTGCATGCCAGGTAGTCCAGCACCTTCTCCCCGCCGTGCTGCATCGCGAAATCGGCGGCGCTTGTGTCCCCGAGGTCGAACAGCTGCTCGCAGGCGAGGTCCCCCGGCTTCAGGCTGAGTACCCGCGGCAGGACCGCGAGGCCGAACCTGGCCACCTGTGGGTAAGCTGTAAAGGGTATACCGCGAAACATCACTGTTTCCGGCAGGTTTTTTAACTGCTCCAGGATATTAGCGGTTGCATATACGGGGTGGGGCTTCCCGTTTCTCCAGATGCCAATCTTGAATGTGAATGGGATGAGGTCGGAGTCCATTTCCATATCTCTTGCGATATCGCGTGTAAGCGGCCACTGTTTTTCTGAGAACTGCGCACCGACGTCAAAGGTAAAACCATCTTTTTCGTAACTCCTGGCCCGACCTCCCGCCTCCGATCTGGATTCCATGACCAGAACATCGATACCGTGTTTCTTCAGCATGTGGGTCGCCGCGAGACCCGCCGCACCGGCGCCTGCGATTATAACTCTCATAATGACCTCCTGAATCAACTCGTAGCTCAGACAGGCATGATTTAAATATTGAAACTTGCCCTGGCCGGAAGATTCGATCGCTTCAGGTGTTCCCCGGGACACCCTTATAAGATTGCTTACCGCTTGTTAGACCATTATTGATAGAGAGAATATCAGTAAAATTGACAAGGTGCCAGCCACGGGTTGTTATGTTAAACCGCAAACATGCATCTGCCTTATTTATATCATATTGTCCCTGCCGGCACATGGATTCAACGGCGATTACTGATGCCCGGGCATTCGGCAGAACCGGTACTCGATGACATGCTCGGGGCACGAGTCTATGCATTCGCCGCAGAGGTTGCACTCCGAGTTCTCCATCCTGCCGTCCCGGACCATGCTGTTAACATCAAGGCTCATCGGGCATACATTTGTACAGGTTTTACAGTCAATGCAGTTATCGTTTTCAGCGGTGAGCCGCAAGCCCGGCAGCCTCGCCGCGTTGCCGAGCTTTCTGCCGACGATCATGAACGGCGACATCCAGCACAGGTAATGACAGAAACCCCGCCTCCCGGTTGTGATAACCATGAAAACCAGAAGCAGTACAAGTGCCACAACAAAGACGATATTCTGAGGGGTGGCTACCGTTATCCCGTAGTCGATGTTCCAGAACGGATCCACCTTTTGTATGCCTCCGGCATCGATAAACGCCAGTATTATTATTGCGAGCCACGGTACCCATATTAAGAACTTGATCCAGTTGCACTTTCCGCCTCTTGCCCGCTTGTCCCTTAACTTCGTGCTGTACTCCTGCACCGCACCGGTCGGACACAACCAGCCGCACCACAGACGGCCGATAAACAGGGAAGAGAGGAACATGGCCGAGAACATCAGGAAGCTTCCAACGACTATTCCCTGCGAGCCGCCCCAGATTATCAGGTAGGGGGAGAAGTAGAACATTGTCGCCGGCAACATCAGCAGTGAAATCAGCAGTAACGTTTTTCTAATCCTTTGCCGCCTTTGTTTAGTTGTACCCTCTGATGCCATATTGAACCTCTCGGGTTTCTTGCCTGGTTCAAGAATATCCAAAGTCCGTGACTATCGCTACTTGCACCGGCCTGTTCTTAAAGAACAACTTCGTATTATCCGACATAGATGTTGGAACCTTTGAGCCTCCGCTTGTTTTCGCGGCTTTACCCGGAGCAAAACAGCCTGATGACGAAAGTGTTGCCTGGTGGTAGAATTGCTTGCAGCAATACGGCGAAGTACAGGTTGTTGTCGACGCCGGCTTTTACTTTATTCCGGGCTTTGCATTTCAGTCAAACCTTACACAAGGGGGCGGTAGGGATGTCGTTGGGTACCGAGGCACGTGGAAAGCAGCAAATCGGGATCAAGCCGAGCGTAAAAGGCGCGGCGATTGTAACCGGGGCATCTGAGGGGATCGGCTATGAGCTGTGCAAGCTGTTCGCGAAGGACGGGTATGACCTCGTGCTTGTTGCGAGGAATGAGAAAAAGCTCCGTCAGATAAGTGAGGAGTTTTCCCGTGACTTCGGAGTTCTGGCCCATGTCGTACCCAGGGATTTGTCACAAAGCACCGCGGCGGACGAGATTTACAGTGAACTTAATGAAGCCGGAGTGGAGGTCACCGCGCTGGTGAGCAATGCCGGGTTCACTGTTTACGGATATTTCGCCGAACTGGATTTTTTCGACATCGACCGAATGCTTCAGGTCATGGTATGGAGTCCGATACGCTTAACCAGCCTTTATTTGAAAGAGATGGTCGGGAAAAACCGGGGCAGGATCCTGTATGTAGGCTCCGCGGCCGCGACTGACATGCCGGGCCCTTTCTTCTCCATCTACAACTCATGCAAGGCATGTCAGTTCCTTTTCGCGAAGGCTATCGCCACCGAACTGGCCGGGACTGATGTGACGGTGACGATGCTCAACCCGGGCTATACCAGAACACAGTTCGCGTCACGCGCGAATCTGGGTGAAACCAAGATAGAAAAACTGTCGGGAATGGATGCCGACGAGGTGGCCCGGATCGGTTATGAGGGATTGACCAGAGGGAAAATGCATGTCGTGCCCGGCAAATTCAACAAGTTCTTCGTGCAGTCCAACAAGATAACGCCGTACGGCATTCAGTCGTGGACGTCGAGGAAAGTGGCGGGGTCGTCCAGTGACGGCGACATATCGGAGCATTTTAGAATCGGTTCCGCTGAAGAAAGCCCCGTGAAGAAATCCGGGTATAAAGGCGCCGCGCTTATAACCGGTGCGTCCGAGGGAATCGGGTGCGAACTAAGCAAGCTGTTCGCCAAAGACGGGTACGACCTCGTACTGGTTGCCAGAAACGAGGATAAGCTCAACCGGTTGAGCGAAGAGCTGTCCGGAAAGTACAGTATATCAGCCAAAGTTATTGTAAAGGACCTTTCGCGGAGAGCCGCGCCGGAAGAGATTTATGAAGAGATAAAGAATGCGGACATAGAAGTCACAGCTCTGGTCAACAACGCAGGTTACAATGTCTGCGGCCCGTTTGCCGAAGCCGATTTTAGTGAAGTTGACAGGATGATCCAGGTCATGATCGGGGCTCCGACTCAGCTTACCCATCTGTTCACAAAAGAGATGCTGGAGAAGAACAGGGGAAAGATAATGAATGTCGGGTCGATCGTAGCGCACGCGCCAAGCCCCGGCTCCGCGGTATACAGTGCCTGCAAGGCTTACCTGCTCCTTTTTTCAAAGGCCATATCGATCGAGCTTACCGACACCAATATTTCGATGACGCTCCTGAGTCCGGGCAATACCAGGACGCAGTTCGCTTCAAGATCGAACATGGAAGATACACTGATAGTAAGGCTGTGGGGCATGAGCGCTGAAGATGTTGCCAGGGCCGGTTACGAAGGAATGATGGCCGGCAAGGTGAAAGTGGTGCCGGGACTGGTGAACAAGGTTCTAATGGCGGCCGGTATCTTCAGTCCATGGTTTATCCAGATGAGGGCGGCGAGGGTTCTCGCTTCCCGCTTTTAGCCTCGCGACCTGTTACAATGCCGCAGCCTGTTCCCGGGCGATGTTTTTCCGGTGTGAATATCCCCCTGTTTCCATATGGAAGCAAGGAACCGCTCTGCCATATGGCAAAAGATTAAATGATGGTCACTTTGAATGGGGGCAAATCATGGGAAAAGATCCGGGTCGTGCGGGCTACAAGAAATCAGGTTCCAGAATACTGTGGCAGATTACGGTGCTGGTTCTTATCATCTTCATTATTTCGGCGAGCCTGAGCTGGTTCTTCTACTGGCGTTCAACCAATGAGCTTGTTGACGAAAGCAAGAAAAAAGTGGTCGAGACACAGGCTCAGAACATGTCTTCCACTTTCGGCTTTATCACCGGCCTTCTCGGAGAAATAATAACGAACCAGTTGAATGTCAGCCCTGACGAACTATCGAATACCATAAGGGACTTTGCGTCAATGAAGGTATCCCGGATCCAGGTCGAAGCGAGTGAAATAATGCTCAGAATGATTGAATCGGGCACCATGGGCATGGAAGAAGCGTTTGTGGTTCTTCCCGGAGGCATGATGACGCCTGATGATACCATTCTTATGGCCAGCAACCAGGACCACATCTACTCCGATGTACCGGAGAGCCTGCAGCCCTTGTATGACAGCCCGGAACCATACATTCTGCTTGAAAATGGAATACCGGAGTGGGGTTTAAACAACGAACAGTTGGCTGTTTACAAGGAAGCGGCGTTCGGGGAGACCGGGCAGAACGTGCTGGCCACAGGGATAAAAGACATGCGTGAGGAAATAGGGTCGATAAACAGTTTCTATCAGAGGAAGCAGAGAAATGTAAATATCGTAATGGCAATCGTAATTGTCAGCTCGCTCATCTTCCTTTTCGTGATAACATTTTTCGTTCTCAATCACCTGATTAAGAGCAGGATCACCAGACCGATAGACGAGCTTTCCGAGGCTGCGGAAAAGGTTATGGAAGGCGATCTCGATGTTGAGATAGAGATCACTAAAGGTGAGGAGTTCGAAGGGCTCAAACGGGCGTTCTCCAACATGCTGAAAAGCCTCAGGGATATTATGTCCAGAGCGGCTGGAGGAGAATGACTGGAGTTTTCCCTTCCCCGGGCTTTGAATAATAATATGCGTCAACGGCGGACGGCGGCATTTTTCAGGTGAAAGGGGTCCGGACATGAATTCAATCAGGAAGCAGGAATATTTCTGTTTATTGGTGGCTCTTACAACCTTAACGCTTCTCTTGTTGCTCCTGCCGCCGTGCTTGGATTCAGGCCGGTTATCCGGAAGGAATTGAAGCTCCAGGTGGAAAAACAGCACACATGATTCAAGTTTCCGGCTATTTCAGCCGTTAATAATCCAGGAGACACCGGTTAACGATAGTTGCCGCAGCTTGAGCTGCCGGGGCGGATGGTGTCCGTATTTAGAGAAAAGACCTTGAATCCAATAACGTGGAGCACGTAAACTGTTCCTGTTAAGAGTACAACCATAGGAATATACAGAAGTTTTTCTTGAAGCCTGTTGTTTAACCATAACAGGCATAAAGGAACTTGAACTGTTACAGCCAATGTTTATGTAGCCGAAAAACTTTTAACGGAGGTGTGCCTTGGGTTCTGAATCCGGGTATGAAAAGCGGAAAAATAGAAGGTCAAGGATACTCTGGCAGATTACTTTTCTGGTGCTGACCGTTTTTATCCTGTCCGCAGGGCTTACCTGGTACTTCTCCCGCCGCGCGACGAACGAACTGGTTGAGGAAAGCAAGAAAGAGCTGATCAGGACAGAAGCCAGGAATATGTCCACGACGTTCAGCTTTACCACTGACCTTCTTACCGACATAGTCGCTGGCAACTTGTCGGCGGAAGGGAAGGACCCCGCAAGCTTCCTGAAGCATTTGAACGAAAAGACGTTGTCTCCGGTTCAACTGGAGGCTAACGCATATGTTAAAAGAACGGTGGACTCCGGGATCTTCGATGTTGTGGAATCTTTTGTGGTTCTTCCACCCCAGCCCCCCGTTTTTACCGACCCGATGGTATTTGTCTCCAGTAATGAGGATCGAGTATATGAAAGCATCCCTGAAAGTTTGAAGCCCCTTTACGAGCAGGAGTCCGGCTACCTGCTGCTCAAAGACGGAGTGCCGGAGTGGGGTCTCAAGGGAGAGCACCTGGCGGTCTTCTCCGAAACACCTTTTTCGGAGATCGGCATAACGGTTAATCCGACCACAATTAAGCCGCTGGGCGACCAGATTGAATATATCAACGACTTTTACAACGATAAGAAGAGAGATATAGACATCCTGATGATGTCGGTGATAATCAGCTCCGTGTTCTGGCTTTTCCTTATAACGTATGTAATCCTGAGGTACCTCATAAGGACAAGGATCACCCAGCCTATCGACGAGCTCTCCGATGCCGCGGAACGGGTCATGGACGGCGATCTCGATGTTGAAATTGTGGTGAAGAAGGGTGAGGAGTTCGAGGATTTGAAGCGGGCTTTCAGTGAAATGCTGAAAAGCATCAGGATGATCATGGCCCGGGCCTTTGAAGAGGATTAGGACAAGCGCGGGTTCTTTCCTGCTTCCCGGCTTATGCTGAAGGAAGGCCGATGGACTACGAACACATGACCGCACCGTGCGGGTTGCCATGCTTTGAGTGCGCGCTGTACCGGGCGGAAGGCGACAGGGAAAAACAGTCCAGGATCGCGGATGCTCTTGGAATACCGCCGGAAAAGGCGGTTTGCGCGGGGTGCCGCGGACAGAAAGGTGACTGTATTCACAATACCATGCCCTGTAATGTGTATCCATGCGCGGAAGAAAAGGGAGTCAAATTTTGCTTCGAGTGCCCCGATTTCCCCTGTGATTACCTGCATCCCTATGCCGACAAGGCCGCCGTTGTCCCTCACAATACCAAGGTGTTCAACCTTTGCCTGATAAAGAAAATGGGCCTGGAGGAGTGGGCCGGAAAAAAAGCGAAAAGTGTAATTAGAAGATATTTTATGGATGACTGGAAACTGTAGTAAGGGCAAACATAACCAGTGTCACAAATTTAAAAAACGGAAATTATGCCCTGGGTGCAGAACAAGAGCGCCGGATCTGTTGTCCGGCGCTCTTGCGTTCCAGATTTGCTTTCCGGCTGTTAAATCAGGTTTTCCCACGGGAAACATATGGTGTCCCCGGCGGCCACTCTGTAGGACTGGGGTTCCTCACCCTGTGAAGGCCCCCAGTAGGTTGAGTGTTCGACCACGACTGTAACTTCTTCTCCTCCGGTGTTCCTGACCGTGGCTCCTACGTTTTGAATACCCTGGACTGTTTCACTAACCTGGAACGATTCCCTGGAGTTAGGGGGTATCTCCACATTCTGGGGCCCGGGAACCAGTCCGTCCGGGGTGGTGTAGTCTATGCTGATGACGGCGGTCACGTCGTCCCATGGGTTCTGGACCAGAATCCAGCTGTCAAACGCCGTGTCGGTTCTGCAGTTTGCGACCTCCCAGTTGAAATCGGGCGCAACGACGCCGATGGAGTCATGGGCGCACCAGCGGGGCGCGTACATTACAGCACCGTCGGCATACCTGGCGTAAGGTATGTTCCAGTACATTGAGCGCTCAGCGATAACCGGCTCGGAGGCAATGACCTGCGTGGACACGCTCCACTCATCCGGAACCCCTTCCGAGACGTCAAAACTCTGGCGGGACTGCGGCTCGAGGATCACATCCTGGGGTCCCGCCACCGCGCCTCCGGGTGTCTGGTAGAAGATATCGATCAACGCGGGGTCGTCGCCAGGATTCTGTACCAGTATCCATGTCTCGAAGTTACCCGAATTAAGGCGTTCACCGGGAGTCCCGCCGGTGGAACCCTCCGCGAGGTACCATGTGTCACTGGGGGC
>JAFGMY010000113.1 GCA_016927325.1 Actinomycetota bacterium
GTTCCCTCCCTGAATAAGGCCGGCCGATTGACCTGCTGCGAACTATTAATGCCGGATTTCTATTTTTCCTTTGGCCTCTTCACAGTTGTATTGCAATGAGGACACTTTACCTCATCCTGACCGGCTTCCATCGTCACGCGGTTACCGCAATTGTAACACCGGACTCTTAAGATTTCCTCTCCCACTTTTTCATGACCGTGCGGCCCTTTAGTCAACCGTAACACCTCCCAAGATTACACCCTTGTAACAGCTTCCAGAAACGGGTGCAGTTTCCTGCTTATACCGTCCTCCCCACACCGCCGTAAATCCAATCGACCAACTCTTCCTTCTCGTTTACACCTATGCCGCCGGTCACATCAGAGTATTAACAGGATCATACTTATTTCAAAGTCACCGTGCTTACAAATATACCACTTGAGCATAAGGGTTTAAACCCTTGTCAACCCTTTTCAGGTACCCTTCATCCACTCGCGATATTAATACCATATCCGGAAATGCCGGGACAGAATCGTTGATTCAAATTGAAAGCTCGACTGGTGTTGAACTTGTGTTTTCACTTCGTTAAAACACAAGCACCTGGACGCATGGGTTTTAAGTATGAGCGGTGCTGCCCGGCAAAAAGTCTTTTACGGGTGCCTCGTCTCATAAAGTGCCCAAGCATTACAAAAAAACATGGGACACCCGGAGATCATAGTGGAACACCGGGGTTAAACATGTAAAGCAGGACCAGAGCCAGTCTGAAGGCTGGCACTGGTGTTAAACACCATATATGGTGGAGCCGGGGGGAATCGAACCCCCATCTCGTCCGCGCGAAGGACGCATCTTCCCATTGGACCACGGCCCCGAGCGTCCACCATTTTACCCCAAATCGCAGCCAGACCAAAATTTTTTGTTCATATGTCATATTATAATCTCGTGGAAATGCAGGATATTGTCCATTTCAGGAAAAGAAATGACTTTCAATGGAAGAGAAACATAACCCCGGAAAGAAGACCCCGTCATGGCTGAAAAGCCTGGTGCTGCTTGCCGCCGCACTGGGATGTCTCCTTCCGGTTGTGCTCTTTGGGTGGCTCCAGTTTCAATCTCGCGCAACGGATCCCATTAACAAGGTGAAGAGGCACGAAAGTCCGATCGGCGGACAGGCAATCGACAAGACAATCCTGGAGTTCGTCCGGGAAGAGGGACTGGAGGTGGCTGAAGACGGCTTCAAACCCTCCTGGGGAGCTGAGGAAACCGAAAAAGATGTCTGGATTGTATCGTATGTTTTCGAGGTTGGCAGAAAAGCGACCTGGATATCATGGGAAGTAAACTTGAAGTCGGGAAAAATAACCCCCAGGGACGGCCTCGCCCGGAAACTCTGGAACGGCGAACAGTAATCTTTCAGCAGATTGACCCTGAATCAAGTCGTTCTCCGCGAATCACCTTAATGAGTCCTCAATTTCCGCCTGAAAATAGGTCCTTGGATAAGACCCTACTGTTGTTGACAGCACTTCACCTGACGCGTTATCAACAACAATGACCGTGGGTGTAACCTGCACGCCGTACTGCCTCGCATCTGACAGATCCCTGGAAATATCAATTTCCTTAAAAGTTATCCCATCCGTATAATCCGCTTTGATTTCCTCGAGATGAACCTTCACCTCCGCACAGGGACTTCAGCCAGGCTGTGTAAAGAAAAGCACAGATATGCCCGAACCGCCGGTATTTACCGCAGAATCGCTCTTACCGGAATCACTGCAGCCCGGGACAATCAAAACAACCAAAATCAGCAGACCTGTGACGACCGCAAGAGCGGTTCTCGAATATCGCATATCAATCATTCTCCGATCGAATTCCACGCTTTTATTTAACCATGTTTTCCAGTCTGTGCGTAAACGGTGTTCAACTTCATTTGTCGTCCCAGCCTCCGGGCGCGGTGTCCCTTATGAACTCCTTACCGTATCCCGTTGTCCGAGATGTAATCCCGGTACCCGGTCTCCCGTCCATTATCGGCCCGATAACCTGGCCCCGATCGATGATGATATCAGCATTGTATCTTTTCCTGCCCGTAATGAAGGTTTTATGCCGGAAATCACTAACTTAAAGTAGTACATGGGTTATTTCACCGTACATGGCGTTTAAGGTTATAATTGTTCTGGCGAAAAGGGAAGGCGGTATTTATGTGCAGTTGTTTGCCGCTTTTTAAGTCGGCGACTGAATTTATTGTCAGGGAAAAGTACACCGTTAATCCTTCCATTACATCAACCACCAAGAATCCGGCTTCTACTAACTGTTAAATACGCCCAGGGACTCCTGGTCATCTGCAACGAAAGGAGAGGATCCATGGTTTCTTTCGATCCAAGCGAAGAACAGGCAATGGTTAAGGAGACCATCTCTGAATTCGCGGTCAACGAAATGCAGGAAAAAATGAGGGAGTGTGACGAAAGTGGAGAAATCTCGCCCGATCTTGTAAAAACCGGGTGGGAACTCGAGATCATTCCTTCAAACCTTCCCGAAGAGTACGGTGGGTTCGGAGAAGCTCCTTCCGCATTAACCGGCGCCATAGCCTGCGAGGAACTTGCCGCCGGCGACCTGTCTACAGCGATGAACATTATTTCACCTACCACAATGGCCTATACGGTACTGCTGTACGGAACCGAGGAACAGAAAAAAGCCCTGCTGCCGGGCTTCTGCGAGAAAGAGTTTAAAGCTTCATCCGCGGCGATAATAGAGCCGCGTTACAACTTCTGCCCCTCGTTACTTTTCTGCCTCGCAAAGCGGGAGGGGAATCAGTATTTCCTCAAAGGTGAAAAATGCCTCGTTCCCCTGGCCGACGAATCGGAAAATTTATTAGTATTCGCCACCACGGAACCGGGCGCGGGCTTCTCAGGTGTTGAAGCTTTTATAGTACCGAGGACATCTGAAAACCTGGTGGTTTCGGAGAGAGAAAAGAATATGGGTCTCAAGGCCCTTGCCACTTATGAAGTCACCATGAACAACGTCATGGTGCCTGCGGAAAACCGCATCGGCGGCGACGAGGGCATCGATTACGTGGATGTTCTCAGCCGCACAAGGCTGGCAACCGCGGCGCTTGCTGTCGGAATGATGCGTCGTGCCGCCGAGCACTCGAGGGACTACGCGAAAGAGCGGGTGGCTTTCGGCGAGCCGATCGCTTCCCGGCAGACAATAGCTTTCATGATCGCCGAAATGTTCATTGAGGTAGACGCGACCAGGATGCTCCTGTGGGACGCTGCCTGGCGATGCGACAAGGGACTTGATTTCACAAATGAGGCGGCGATGGCAAAGCACTACGCGGCGCAGAAAGTAATGCAGGTATGTGACTACGCGGTACAGGTTATGGGAGGGCACGGCTATGTGCGGGAGAACCCTCCCGAACTGTGGTTCCGAAACGCCCGGGCTTTCTCGTCTCTCGACGGCTTAGTGATGGTTTAGGGGGTGTCCAGATGATAGATTTCGAACTCTCGGAAAAGGCAAGAGGAATTCAGTTGATGACCAGGGCGTTCGCTGAGAACGCGGCAAGGCCTGTGGCAAGAAAATTCGACGAGGAAGAACATGAGCGGCCGGTGGACCTAATAAAAATGGTGCACAGCTTCATGAAAGGCGGTATCGGCGGCTCCACTATGGAAAGCGGCTCTAAGGAAAAAGACAAAGGCAAGGAAAAGAGAAAATCAGAAGGCAACTTCCGCACCGCGGTAATGATCGAGGAAATCTTCTGGGGAGACGCCGGACTTGCATTGGCGCTCGCAGGACCCGGTCTGGGTGGCGCGGCCGTTCAGGCTACCGGCACACCGGAACAAAAAGAGAAGTTTCTTCCAAGGTTCAGCGCCGAAGAGCCTGTATGGGGCGCAATGGCCATCACCGAACCAGAGGCGGGAAGCGATACAGCTAATATCAGGACCACCGCAGTCAAGGACGGAAACGAGTGGGTCTTGAACGGCGAGAAGATTTTTGTTACCGCTGGAAGAAGCGCCCTTGAGGACTCGGAAGGTTTTGTAGTCGTCTGGGCAACGATCGATCCAAAGGCCGGCCGTGCCGGGATCAAGCCTTTCATCGTCGAACACAACGCTCCGGGAATGCAGATAACCAAGATCGAGGACAAACTGGGTATCAGAGCTTCTGATACTGTCTCGATATCGTTCATGGACTGCCGCATACCTGAAGACAACATCCTCGGCAGCGCGGAAGTCGTTGACAAAACGCAGACCAAGGGTTTTAAAGGAGTAATGGCGACGTTCGACGCAACAAGGCCGATGGTCGCCGCAATGGCAATCGGTGTCGGCAGGGCGGCACTGGATTTCCTGAAAGAAACACTCGCCAATGAAGGAATAGCGGTAAGGTACAGCATATCTCCCGGCCGCATGACCGCAATCGAGCGTGACATCATGGAAATGGAAGCCAACTTGAACGCGGCAAGACTGCTCAACTGGCGCGCGGTGTGGATGCTGGACAACGGACAGCGAAACAGCCTTCAGGCCTCGATGGCCAAAGCTAAAGCTGGACTGGTGGTTACCCAGATTACCCAGAAATGTGTAGAACTGCTCGGCCCGATCGGGTATTCAAGAAAACTCCTGCTGGAGAAATGGATGAGGGACGCAAAGATAAACGATATATTTGAAGGAACAGGTCAGATCCAGATGCTCGTAACCGCGAGGAACGTTCTGGGTTATGGCAGGGACAAACTGAAGTAGGAACAGAGCCGGGCACGGGCTTTTAAAGGACAAGCTCCTCCATTTTTAGAGTGGAGGAGCTTTTTTTTCGATCAGACCCTGAGTAATATTCAGCGGCTGCGCGAAATAATCCAAGGGCGGCGGCCTGCAAACAAAGAATATAAAGATTGGGCGGAAGCTCTTGCACACATATCTTGCGAGCGTTTTCTCGCAAAGCATTTACCGAAAAGCATTAATGACCTTAGGAGCGGGCGACTTGGAAAAGCAAATACTGGTCAGGAATTACAGAATAGAACTGGATGACAGCGAACACGATCCGGAGACACCCATGCTCTATTACGCGAAAGCCCTGATCGAAAGTGACGTTTCTGAAGTGATGCCGTATTTGAACACAGAACTCAACTATGCGATTTACAGTGGAGACAAGCGGTTTATTATCTGGAAAGAATCCGGACATAAGATATCTCTTAAACCAACAGAGATGAGCATCAGCAAAGTATCATGCCTTGAGGAAGCGCGATACCATGCCCGAAACGCGATCACTCGAATCAATGACGTCTGGTGCCGCAGGGTTGAAATAGATACATCCGGACAGAAGCAGAGCATCCCTACGCCCCATGATCTCTGGAAACTGTTATCAGGAAAGAACTGCGGTTTATGCGGGTTCAAGAGTTGCATGGTTTTCGCCGCCGAACTAATTGAAGGCAACGTTCAGCCGGAACAGTGTGTTCACCTTCTGCCGGACAACAGCAACCATCTTGAGGCCGTTTGACATACCGTTCAGAAAAACAATACGGCATGGCGCAAAGGAAGAATAACATGCATTCTACAGGGGGAAAGTGGCAGTTCAAAGTCATGTCACTTATCTTAAAAATCCGGGATATCTACTACCCACGCAAAAAGGTCTTAAGTGAGACTGGAATAAAAAAGGGGTACAAAGTACTGGATTTCGGCTGCGGACCGGGTGGTTATATCCGCAGTGCTCTCGATTTAATGGGCTCCGACGGCAAATTATACGCACTCGACGCAAGTGCGTCCGCGATCATGGCAGTTGAAAAAATGGTCAAACATTACAACCTTTCCGGAGTCGAGACAATACAATCAGATTTGGACACCGGGCTGAAAGATGAATGCGTGGATGTTATTCTGCTTTACGATGTATTTCACCATATTGAAAATCAAGTTCTACTGCTGCGGGAATTACACCGGGTACTTAAGACTGGTGGGATCCTCTCTTTTTCCGATCACCATATGAAAGGAAGCAGAATCGTCTCATCGGTTGAGGAAAGTGGTCTTTTTAACTTATCCTCGAAGGGAAAGAAGACTTATTCTTTCGTTAAAAGCAGTAGATAAACCGCTACTTGAATATCTGCGAAGGCGCTTCGGGAAGATCCTCAGGTGTTATGCTGGTTCCCGCTTTTTTCACAAGCCACTTCCCATCGCTCTCAATCCTTAGAAAAACCACGAATGCCACCGCTTCCTCCACAGGCACCCCGATCTCCTGAATGCTTACACCTGCCCAATCATCAGCGATGTTGATGGAAGTAACCTCGAATTCAGAGCCGGCGTTGGAATCCTGCGCGTAACAGATGGCTTCTTCAACCGCCTCTTCCTCAGCCTTGCACCTTGCCTCTACACCCTCGACACGCGAAACATCCTTACCATTGTCCAGGTTGCGTTCGACTCCATCTTCAGAGGTGGTTCCGTTTGGCGCAAGTGCGGTGATGTCGTTTTTCCCGCATCCCGTAACCAGAAGGGCGACTATCGAAAGAATACCGATTATTAATACCGGTAGTTTCCATTTATTGGTGAACATAACAGTATCTCCAGTCAATAACAATGAATTATAGCAACTTAATGCCGTATATTAAAGCCCCCCGCCGTTCTTCCAGTTTCCGGAGCCCGAATCCAGACACCATGATTTACGAATCCTTATTGTCCGGCCCTGGGCGGAACGCACGGTAACCATGATAGATAATCCCGACACTCCAGATAGCTACAGGTATAAGAACGATTGGCATCCACCCCGGGAATAGTATTCCGAGTATCAACAGGTATGCACAACCGGATAGATAACCGGTAACATGCAGAAAAAAGTTGAATTTGGAGAGCGCCGCCCTCTTCGCCAACTCCCTCTTCTCAAGCTCTATCTCGTCGAGCTCTTCCTTTTGGGTCTCTTTCGTTTCACCTTCAAAATCCACGTACACAGAAGCGATATCAACGACCCCCGCTCATCCTCAAGTGATTTTGGCACAAGACCCTGTCCCGACCATCAGGCGGACAGCGCGCATTCTTTCTTGACCTTCTGTTTAATGCGGCACAGCGCGTTATCAACTACCTTAGTCTCACAGTTGATGTTTTGCGCGATCTCCTGGTAGCTTTTTCCTTCGAGGTACTCAACAAAAACGCTCCATTCAAGATCGCTAAGCTTGTCGCGCAGGATCTCAATCACGCCGTCAAGTTCTTCCTCAAAGATAAAAAGCTCCAGCGGGTCCTCGGATTTTTCCGGCCCGGTGCCCTGTGAAGCAAGGCTGTCCAGGAGACTTTCATCCGGAACCTGGGTATCCAGGGATTGATAAGAGCTAAGGGGATTGTGTTTTTTACGCGCATGCGTTTTTACTGCTGTAATAATCTGTCGGGTAATGCACAGAATGGCAAACGAGCGGAAGGAGCA
>JAFGMY010000114.1 GCA_016927325.1 Actinomycetota bacterium
GAACGTGAGGCAAGCTGCGAGACAGAGGCATACCACGAAAGCGACCTGTCCCTTCCCGAACCACTTGTGCTTTTTTGCGATTTCAAACATCAAGAAACCTCCTGCAATCAATGCCAGCCCTGCGAAAAGCAGGGGTAGCCAGAGTCCATAGGGACAGGAAGTATCCACTGCCCCGTACAGCCAGAGTTCATCAAGTGGTACCTTCCCGGCGTCGGGGGCTTTTTCGTTTTCTTTGAGAGGCCCAACTTCTATCAATCTAATGTTTGAGACCCATGAAGGCTTATTTACGTCTGCATCATCGTATTGAGGCATGATCAACCTCAGAGGCCCGGTCCCGTTGGGCTCGGGATCCAGCGTTTTTCCGTCCATTTTGAAGGCTATGACAGGGTTAAGACCCTGTGGGTTCTCTTCATTGAAATCCGACGGTGTCAGAGTATCGCCTACCGCCGGCCAGAAATATCCGTCCGAAGCCATAATCCTTATCTCGGAGCTGTCATGAACACCTGCTTCATTTAGAATATCTATAACGCGAACACCTGTGAATGTCGTGTTTTCGATGGTGGCCCAGTTGTTAATACTCCTGTAATCACCGTCCGTTTGGGGCAAGGAAGTTATCTCATCGACTGTAAAGACCCGGATGGAACTTGAACCCGCATATTTAAATCCAAGAAGCAAGCCGAAAGCTATAACGAGAATAATTAATATTACAGACAGGAAGACGACTCTCTTGTTCAATTTCTCTCCTTTCCAAGCACGGGAGGAGTAGCAGTTTCCCGCTAAACCCTGTCGGTTCCGGTCCATGGCTGAGAGTGCTTTAGGCTCCGGAACTCGGAGAGTCTTATGCTCGATCGAGGGCATTATATCGATGAAGCGTGTTTCTTTCAATGGTTCCGGTAGTTAAAAACGCATCGATCGGTACAAAAATTTTTAACCTGAAGAGATTAAATATATTAGCGCTTGACAGAACCGTGATTGCAATGGTACCTTTTTTCAACAATTGAATAAGTTTTCCGAGCAGACTTTCCTAAGGTGCTAACTAAGGGGAGCTGCCGATAGGGTTTAAATGGAAACGTTTTTGCCTCCCGTGTTTGGAAAGGAAGACTAAGAAAGTATAAGCGCCTTTCCGATTGGCGCTATTTTTTTAGGGATCAAGCCGTCCTTTGCATGTGCGGAGGATGGCTTTCTTGTTTTACGGAGGCAGTGTTTAGCTGAGATAAAAAGGGGGGTCGTATAGCAGCATTGCCGTTATTGAACTGTTGAATCAGGTAAGAAATATTGTTTGTGGATTCGAGAAAGGAGAATTGGATTTGAGAAGATTAGCCACATTGATTGTTATCGCTTTCTTGTGCGCGGCGCTCCTGGTCCTCGCCTTGCCGGGAGTTTCTTCAGCTAAACCGGAGAGAGGAATCGACACCGCGACTGGTGCGACCCCGAACTATCGGACCTTTATGGAAGGTGACCTGAAGAACATGCCGCTGGCTGGAGGTCATTACACCTGTTCAAAGGCTTCCGACCCTTTTACTTACTTCGAGCAGGACTGGAGGGGCGTCGACCTTTCCTACCTCCTGGAGCAGGAAGTGGGCATAAAGGCCGATACGACCGGAGTCAAGATCATAGCGGAGGATAATTATGCGGTCACGTTGACACTTGACCAGGTAAGGGGCAACGGCAGTCCCCGTGGCCTGGCTTCTCTGCTTGGATGGAAAAACGCTGAATCGAGCGCGGACAACCCGAACGCTCCCGACGGCGCTGGAGCGCCGTGGGTTACCCCTCTGCCAACTGACAATGTGCTGGACGGCTCAGAGGGCCCATTCCGTCTGGTCGTTCCCCAGAAGGTTGAGGGACCGGCTGCCGACAACAAGGCATATAATTCACCGGCAGGTACCGGGGACAAGAACTGGAATCTTTCAGTGCGCAATGTCAGGGCTATCGAAGTTCAACCGACTCCGCCGGGACTCCCAACCCTGGATCCGGCTTCAATTCCATCCAACGAGGTAATCGTTTATGGAAACATTCTCAACCGGAAAAGCTTCACTGTCGATCAGCTCAAGTCAATCAGGAGCTACAGCAGTACGTACCACTGGAAGAACAAAGCCGATGTCGAGGGAGATACCACCTTTACTGGTATGCCGGCTGATTTTCTTCTTGATAACGTAACCGGCCTGCTCGATTCGGCAACCGGTGTAATGAACTATGCTTCCGATGGTTGGGGGTTTAAAGATGAATGGACCCTTGATGAGATAAGGGATATTTACGCCAATGGCAACAAGTTCCTGTACGCCTGGAACGCGGATGGCACCGATCTCGGGTTGGAGCCCGATGGGGATGGGCCGATCGAGATGATAAAGCCACAGTTCGATCCGACTGATACCAATACCAGCAAGTGGTTGAAATGGACCAGAAATATCAATGTTATGCCTGATGATGATAATCCAAGACCTGACGAGTCGAAGATACCGACTGATCGCGTGATCGTTTCAGGCAGCATCGATGCGGGCAATATTCCCAATTACTGGTACTTCGCTGAAGGTTATACCGGTGGAGGATTCGAAGAATGGCTTTGTATCGAGAACATCAACAGCTGGGAAACAAAGGTAATAATCGAGTACCAGATTGAAGGAGAGGGAACCCGGCAGCAGGAACTCCAGGTCGCACCGCGTTCACGAACTACCGTCAGAGTAAACGATGTTGTCGGAGACGGCAAGAACGTTTCGGCTACGGTTGAAGGTTATCACGGCGATTCGATCGTAGCTGAGCGCGCTATGTACTGGAACGGCCGTAACGGAGGTCACTGCGCGGCAGGAGTCACCGAACCGGCTACCGACTGGTATCTTGCCGAAGGTTCAACCGGTATCGGATTTGAGACCTGGATTCTGGTACAGAACCCCGGTGACGAGAAAGCCACGGTTGGCTTCACTTACATGACGGCTGAGGGCGAAAAAATCGGGCCTGCCTTCGAGCTCGAAGGTCACATGCGAAAGACGATTTGCGTGGCCGACGTTCTGAACAATGAAGTGGAGGTTTCGACGAGAGTTCACTCTGATGAGCCGGTTATCGCCGAGCGCGCGATGTATTGGAACAACCGCGCCGGCGGGCACTGCGCAACCGGCACACCCGAACCCGGTTCAGAATGGTACCTTGCGGAAGGTTCGACAAAAGGCTTCGAGACCTGGGTCTTGATACAGAACCCCAATGCCGATGCGGCACAGGTGCAGGTAACTTACATGAACGAAAGCGGAGAACAGGCAGGTCCGGTTGTCGATCTTCCAGCAAACTCCCGGGCTTCCGTGAATGTGGGTGACACGCTTCCGAACGACTGGAGTGTTTCAACTAAGCTGGTGTCGGACAAACCGGTTATCGCCGAGCGCGCGATGTACTGGAACAACCGTAAAGGTGGCCACTGCGAGCACGCTGTTGACTGTCCCAAGTTCCGGTCGTTCCTCGCCGAAGGAGCGACAGCCGGCGGATTTGAGACATGGTTACTGGTGCAGAACCCCGGAACAGTTGACGCAACGGTTAATATAACCTACCTGACTGGTGAAGGCGCAGTAATGAGAGATCCCATCGTTGTGCCCGCGGGCACCAGGGTATCTATCAACGCGGCGGATACTGTTCCCGACAACTTCCAGGTATCCACTCAGATCAATTCCAGCGCGCCGGTTGCCGTAGAGAGGGCGGTATATTGGGGCGGCCGTGTTGAAGGAAGCTGTGCGAACGGTTACCTGACATGGTAAGTGATGATAGAAGTAACTCTGGTTGATAGTGAGCCCCCCTCACTTTGACCATCAAGCAGCAGGGGGATTTTCCGTGGTCTCCCTGTTGCACCCCTCTTATAAGGGTACTATAGTTGACAGGTGCGGCAATGCAGTTTACTTCCGGAGGTGACTACCATGAAATTAAGTGCAAGGAATACGCTGAAGGGCAAGGTTAAGCAGTTGATTGAAGGTGCTGTTAATACCGAAGTGATAGTTGAACTTGATGGTGGAACGGAGGTTGCGTCCATCATTACGAAAGAGTCCGCGGCCAGCCTTGGCCTGGCGGAAGGCAAGGAAGTGTACGCGGTCATAAAAGCTTCCAATGTGATGATAGGTGTCGACCATTAACCGACAGTTTCAGGAAATAAGATAAATAGCCTCGGTGGACTTTGGAACCGGGGCTTTTTTTCGGCAGTATCTCATAACCTTGGGCCCACGGCCGTGGGAATCGTATTTGCGACCACGCGCGCCCGAGAGACGCGCATGAAGATGTAGGTATCCTGATTGCGCGTATCAGCTTCTGGCGAACCGGGCTCCAGCAAGCCTTGCTCCTGAAGCAAATATGGCAGCTCCTGCCGCTTTCAAGGTGTCAACCAGGATAAAAGGTACTACGCCTGTTTTCCAGGCCAGCGCGAGCGAGTTCGAAAATCCGTTATGCTTTACAGCGGTTATCCAGACGGCAAGCCAGGACATCCCGGTTGCGTAGAGGGCGGTGACACCGGCGAGCCCCGATATCGTATACATTACGAGAGAGGGAACTCTGTTTTTCAGTGTCATGAATTTTTCAACTACCAGGCCGGTCACAAATGCCCCAAGGACGAAACCTATAAGGTAACCGCCGGTCGGCCCGGCAAGATACCCTATCCCCGCGAATGGAGGAGCTGCAAAAACTGGAATACCCGCGACGCCGGCTCCAATATAGATGACCTGGCTGAGCGCTCCGAGCTTACTGCCGAGCAGCATTCCCGCGAGTAAAACGAAAAATACCTGTAGAGTGAACGGGACCGGTTTGGTATCGATAATGAGACGGGCCCCGACGGCAGAGAGAGTGGCGAATGCCATAACTCCTGTAAGAGAAGTGACAAGGCGTGCCGATCGAAGATCCGCCCCATACACTTCTGATTCATTTCTTGATGGAATCTCGAACCATCGTTTTTGATGCTTCATTACTCACCACTCTCTAAATAACGGGGTTTTCCTTTGAATACCATTTCAAGACACACGTATCCTTTATCGGATCATGTCTCTATTCAAACTGCTCACATGTATTACCGCGATGTAATCGCAGAGTTGAAATCAGATTATTCCAGTCTCGTATCTTGTGGGAAAAACTGATTTATGACGAGACGTTGACTTTGGTTTCAAGGAAACTGACTACGTCTTTGATCGTGTTCATGTCCATAAGGTCTTCATCGACAATATTCAGGTCATATTTCTCTTCCAGCATTGTTACTATTTCGACAACATCAAGAGAGTTTGCCTGCAGGTCCTGCGTCAGGTTTGTCTCCATATTGATATCATCGGCCTCTATGCCGAGAACCTCCGCAACAACAGACTTTACTTCATCAAAAACCGACATTGTTACCTCCTTCTGACTTTTGCATTTCTTGCTAAATTATTGCTTTGCAATAACAGGTTCCATATCTGTCCCGGGATCGTTCCCGGGAATGAACAGCTTTGATTCAGCCTCTTCATTCAACTGATCCGCTTCGATTATTTCTTCAGCGTGCCTGGTGTGGTACTCGCCTTTACCGAAGCAGTCGCAACCCAGTATCCTTTTAAGGAATGGCAGGTTCGTTTTAATCCGTCCGATGAAAATTTCATCAAGGGCTCTTCTCAGGCGTTTCAAAGCCTCTTTTCTGGTCGAGGCCCAGGCAATGACCTTTACGAGGAGCGGATCGTAGATGTACGGTACCGAGCAGCCGGGATACAGATGGGTATCAACTCTTACTCCGGGGCCGCCCGGCAGACGTAGTTTACCGACTCTCTCGGTTGAAGTCGAGAGCCCGATCGGCGGCTCCGCGTAAATCCTGGCTTGTATTGAATGACCGGATTGCCCCGGGAAGTTTTCTCCGTTGCACTCCGAGATGATGTTCTCAAGGGAATCTCCGCCGGCGAGCCTTATCTGTTCCCAGACAAGGTCGATCCCGGTAAGCATTTCGGTAACGGTGTGTTCAACCTGTATTCTCGGGTTCAGTTCCAGGAAATAAAACTTGTCACCATCGACCAGGAACTCGGCGGTGCCGGCGGTGGTGAAATCCGACGATTTGCAGATGCACCGGGCGGATTCGATAAGCTTGTCCTCGATATCTTTGGATATTCTGACGGGAGGAGACTCTTCAATCACTTTTTGTTTTCTTCTCTGAATGGAGCAGTCCCGTAAGCCGACTGCCTGGAAATTCTTGTTGCTGTCAACCAGCATCTGCACTTCGATGTGTCTCGGGCGTCCCAGGAAGTGCTCCATGAAGTAGTCTTCCTTATTTAAAGAATGGCGTACTCCGCTGTCTATGAGCAGGTCCCTTAAGGCGTGTTCGTCCATTGCGTGCCTGATTCCCAGGCCGCCTCCGCCGCTTCTAGGTTTCAAGACGACGGGGTAACCGATCTTACGGGCGGTAAGGTTCGCGTTGTCAACCGTGACCCTGCCATCCGACGCGGGAAGTACGGGAACATTGCAGCCGGTCGCGACATGGCGCATGAGGAATTTGTCGCCCGCATGTTTCAGCGCGAGCGGAGAGGGGCCGATAAACTTGATCTCGTGCGCCTCACAAATCTCGGCGAACCTCGAATCTTCCGCCAGAAATCCGTATCCCGGGTGAATGGCGTCACACTCCATGTGCAGAGCGGCGCAGATAATGTTCGGAATATTCATATAACTGTCACGTGATATTCCCGCGCCGACACAGCATGCCTTGTCAGCCTGCTTTACATGCAGAGAATCATGGTCGGCTTCAGAATAAATAGCTACCGTCTCGATTCCCTGCTCTTTGCACGTCCTTGCGACCCGAAGGGCTATCTCCCCCCGGTTTGCAATTAGAATTCGCTCAAAGTTTGTTACCAATTTCTCCCCCCGCCTTTCAGTCTATGACCTCGTAGAGGAGGAGAGTCTGGCCGAACTCGACCATATCTCCATTCTTGACTTCAATACTTGCGACCCTGCCATGGGAATCCGACTTGACTTCGCTCATGACTTTCAATGTTTCAATCATACCGACCACCTGTCCCGGTTCGATTACCTGACCTTCAGAGACGAAATGCGCCGATCCTGCGTTGGGCGAAAGATGAAATATTCCAACCGCCGGTGAAGTAATCGCTTTAAGGGTTTTGTCTCTCTGATCAACAGTGTCGGGCGTTTTTTCGGATACGGTAATAGTGCTGTCGTTATTGTTATTGGAGTCTTGTGACCGCTTTATGGTTAATGTTCTGCCGCGTTCCTGCAGTGTAATCTCAGTAAGCTTGTTCTCATTCATGGCATTGACCATGGTGATAATTTCTTCTGCCGAAAACCCATTCTTTCTTTTAAAGAGTCCCATTAAGTTCCGCAACCTTTCAGGCATTGCCGTGTCCTGTACCTGCGTAGTCTTTTGCCATATTTCCATTCTGGTTCAAAAGGTCGTTGATTCCGCCGATTATCGTGTTGAACAGGGGGTCAAGGTTTTTCTCCGGCATTATCGGCTCTCCAAAGCGTACCGTGACCTTGCTGAGCCTCAGGGATTTGATACCGTTCGGCATGATCCTGTTTGTTCCTGTAACCGCGACGGGAACAACCGGACAGTTTGCCCTGGAGGCAAGCCATGCGACACCCTGATGAGAAGAGTTTTCGATTCCCTTGTTACGTGTGCCTTCGGGGAATATCCCGACCACGTGGCCTTCTCTGAGGTGCTTGCGCGCTGTCTTTATGGCTTTCCGGTCAACCGTGCCCCTCACAACCGGGAAAGCTCCCAGGTTGGATACGACAAATTTCCATGGCTGCTGTTCAAATAGAGAATGTTTTGCCATAAAAAATACCTGCCGGTCATAACAGAGGGCGATCGCAACAGGGTCGATATGGCTGATATGGTTACCGGCGAAAATAAGAGCACCGTCCTTTGGGATGTTCTCGGTTCCTTCCTTTTTCATCCGGAAGAAGACCTTGAAAAGGAAATTGCCCAGGGCATGGGCTCCCCAGTAAAAAAATGTAGGAAAACTGTTGAACAGCCTCGCTGTTTTTTCGCTTATGACAACCTCAGGGTCTCTTCGCGCGGGATACCCGATAGCCGCAATGCTGTTGAACGGTGTTCCTTTCTTAGGGGCTTTCATCTTAAGTTTCCTCTCTGTATATCCCGATTGAAGCATATTTTTCATATCGTTGTTCGAGCAGCTCAGTGGTATCTTTTAACAAAAGTTCGCGCAGGTTCTTGTACAGGTATTCGGATAGTGTGCTTGCCGCCTCCACGGGGTTCTTGTGTGCCCCGCCTGGAGGCTCGGGAATCACATCATCGGCGAGTCCGTTTTCAAAGAGTTCTCGAGATGTCATCTTCAGCGCTGAAGCCGCGACCGGAGCATGGCTCGAATCACGCCACAGGATTGCCGCGCAACCCTCAGGGGTTATCACGGAAAAAGTGGCGTATTCCATTACCAGAAGCCGGTTGGCTACCGAAATCGAAAGCGCTCCTCCGCTCCCGCCTTCACCGATTACGGCGGAGAGGACCGGTACCTTCAGGAAGCACATTTCCTGTATTATCTCCGCGATCGCCAGCGCCTGGCCCCGCTCTTCCGCTCCGACGCCGGGATAAGCGCCGGGCGTGTCGACCAGCGTTATCACGGGAAGACCAAACTTCTCGGCCATCTTGAATAACCGTTGAGCTTTTCTGATTCCTTCGGGGTGCGGCATTCCGTTGTTATTGTTCCAGCTGTCCAGCTGGTATATGCCATGGCCTCGATTGTGGCCCACAAGCATTATGGGAATTCCCTCGAGATAGGCTGTTCCACCTATTATCGCCCTGTCGTCGCCGAACCGCCGGTCGCCGTGGAGTTCTACGAATTCATCAAAAATCTCCTCAAGGTAATAGAGCAGCCTGGGTCTCGAGTTGTGCCTGGAAAGCTGTACGATTTCCCACGGTGTTCTTTCGCTTGAAAGTCTGGATGCCGATTCATCGTCCGCCCCGGTTTCATCACTTCTGACAGTCTCCAGGCCGACGGTTTCTCCGGTTCCGGTGGTAGAATCGATCGTTTCTCTTTCCGAAGCGGATTTTGTTTCGATAGAAACACGCTGTTGAGATTTGGTAAGTAATCCGCTTTCCTGTTTTGTAAGCAGTTTCAATATTCTCGAGACCTTTTCTCTCAGCTCGGTCCGATGTATTACGCAATCAACCATTCCCCGGTCAAGGCAGAACTCAGCTGATTGAAAGCCGCTCGGAAGCTGTTGTCTAATGGTTTGCTCTATGACCCTCGGGCCGGCAAAACCGATAAGAGCGCCCATTTCTGCCAGAATTACATCCGCCAGCGTCGCAAAACTGGCTGCGACCCCACCGGTGGTGGGATTTGTCAGTATTGATATATAGGGAAGTTTCTTTTCGGCCAGCTTGCCGAGGGCGGCGGCCGTTTTAGCCATTTGCAGCAGGGAGAAAAGCCCTTCCTGCATCCTGGCCCCGCCGGACGCGCAGGTTATTACAAGTGGAATTCCCAGATCAGCGGCCTCAAGGGCGCACCTTGCGATTATTTCACCGACCACCGAACCCATGCTGCCGCCCATAAAATCGAACTCCATCAATGCGATTACTACATGGGTGCCGCCGATGTCGGCTGTTCCCCACAGGACCGCTTCTTCAAGCCCGCTGACGCTGCGGCTTTCTTCGAGACGTTCCGGATAACTCCTGGAGTCGACAAATGACAGCGGGTCGGATGGCAGCAGGCGACTGCTGCTCCGTTCAAAGCTGTCCGGGTCGACAAGCATCTCGAGCCTTTTAAAGACGCTTATCCTGAAATGGTGGTCACAGTACGGGCAGACGTAACAGTTTTCCTCGAGATCCACGCGGTAGACAAGTCGCCCGCATTCTTTGCATTTTCGCCATAAGCCCGCCGCGACAACGGTCCTGTCGCTGTCCGCCGCTTCTTCTTTATTGGAGTTTGTTTTGCCTTCAATATCGACGTTCATTGTCCTCGTTTCAACCTTCGTGTGCCGACACGACTAAAGCCGCGCTGTGTCCGCCAAAGCCCTGTGAGTTGCATACCGCGGCCTTGACTTCCATCTCCCGGGCTTTGTTTGGAACGCAATCGAGGTCACATTCCTCATCGGGGAACTCATAGTTTATCGTCGGGTGCACAATACCTTTGTTTATGGCCAGCAGGCAGGCTATTACTTCAAGCGCTCCCGCCGCCCCGAGGCTGTGCCCTATCATCGATTTCGTCGAACTTATGGGGACGCTATTTCCGAACACTTCCTTGATTGCAATTGTCTCCACCCTGTCATTCAGGGGAGTCGAAGTACCGTGGGCGTTGATATAGTCCACGTCACCGGGAGACAACCCGGCTTTATCGATTGCGATCCGCATGGCCCTGACCATTCCGTTCCCGTCCGGTGCGAGGCCGGCGACGTCAAAAGCTTCGCAGGCCATTCCGTAACCTGTTATCTCACCATAAATCCTGGCGTTTCTGTTAAGCGCATGCTCGAGTTCCTCGAGTATGACTATCCCCGAGCCTTCACCAAGCACGAACCCGTCCCGTTCCTTGTCGAACGGCCGGCTTGCTTTGCAGGGATCGTCGTTTCTGGTTGAAAGCGCGCCCATGATGCCGAATCCGGCGACACTTACCGTTGATACCCCTGCTTCCGCACCTCCGGAGATCATTACTTTTATATCACCGCGCTTGATGATCTCATAAGCGTCCCCGATACCGTTGCAACTCGCGGCGCATGCGGTGACGACCGTAGTGCACGGGCCTTTCGCCCCGAACTGAATGGCAACCTGAGCTGATGCCATGTTGGGAATGATCATCGGTATGGTGAGTGGATGTATTCTTCTCGGCCCTTTTTCCAGAAGTGCCGTATGTTGAGTTTCAATTGTTTTCAGTCCGCCTATTCCGCAGGCTATCAGAACACCAAAATCTTCACCGAGTTCACTGGATGGAAGCCCGGAGTCCTCGATGGCCATTCTGGCCGCGGAGACCGCGTACTGACAGAAAGGGTCCATCCTCCTTGCTTCTTTTTTATCTATGAAGTCATGAGGGTCGAAATCGTCTTTGACCTCGGCCGCGATCTTTGTCGCATAGTCGGTTGTGTCGAATTTCGTTATTTCGGTAGCTCCGGACACTCCGTCGGTCAGGTTCTGCCAAAACCGGTCTTTGCCCAATCCGATTGGCGTTACGGCGCCAATTCCCGTTATTACAACCCGGCGCTCCAATTTAGTTTCCTCCTCCGTTATCGGGGTTTCTGAGTTGTCGCGGCGCGCAGTCGTTTGCCGTGTCGGATTCGCCCCAGCGTAAAATCATGGCTCCCCAGGTCATTCCTGTTCCGAAGCACGGCATTAGAGCAAGATCGCCCTTCTTGAGAAAGCCTTGCCTCTCCGCATCCGCAAGAGCCAGGGGTATCGAAGCGGCGGAAGTGTTACCGTACTCGTGTATATTCATAAATGCCTTTTCAATAGGGAAATCAAGGCGAGTGCAAAGTGACTGAACAATCCTGCGGTTCGCCTGGTGCGGTATCATGCAGTCCATATCCTTGATCGAGTATCCCGATTGTGCCATTACCTTCTCAACGGTTTCGGACATTTTTCTCGTTGCCATGGCGAAAACTTCACGTCCGTTCATCTTTATGTAATGCAAACGCTCGTCGACGGTCTTATGGCTGGCGGGATACCTTGATCCTCCCGCGGGCGCCATAAGGAGTTCTCCGGCCCCGCCGTCGGCGCCGAGCGCGTATGAGATTACACCCGATCCCCTTTTCACCGGTTTGACTACGGCCGCCCCCGCTCCGTCTCCGAACAGGACGCAGGTGTTTCTGTCTTCATAGTCGACCCAGCGGCTGAGTACCTCCACCCCTATAACCAGCGCGTTGGAGAAAGCGCCGGAACCTACCATGTGGGCCGCGGTTGCAAGCGCGTATACAAAACCGCTGCATCCGGCACTGATATCAAAGGCGGCAATGTTCCTCGCTCCGATCTTGTCCTGTACGAAACAGGCGGTGGAGGGGAACGGCATATCAGGGGTAATAGTCGCGACTATTATCATTTCCACTTCTTCGGGCGACATTCCCGCTTTATCGAGGGCCTCTTTCCCCGCGGCAGTGGCAAGATCTGAAGTAACGGTTCCCTCTGGAGCTATATGCCTTTTTTTGATTCCGGTTCTGGTGGTTATCCACTCATCGTTAGTATCCACCATTTTCTCCAGGTCATCGTTGGAAAGGTACTCTTCAGGCACGGATGACCCGATCGCGAATATACCCGCAGGAACGCAAGTAGGGTCAGATATGTTAAAAACCTCGTTTGATTCGATCTCTTCAGGGATATTCACACTTTCCATCTACATCACCAATCCTCCACTGACGTCGATAACCGCCCCGGTTGTATACGTGGCGGAGGTCGCAAGGAAAACCGCCGCGCCTGCGACTTCTTCAGGCTGACCTATTCTTCCGAGCGGTATCAACGGTTCGAGCTTCTTCAGGTTCTCCTCTTCAATTTTTGTCATATCAGTCTGTATATAGCCCGGGCTGATCGCGTTGACCAGTATGTTCCTGGAACTGTACTCACGGGCCAGGGATTTTGTAAGGCCCAGAAGCCCAGCTTTCGAGGCCACGTAGTTGGCCTGTCCCGGGTTTCCTATCTGCGCTACAACCGATGAGATATTAATAATTCTCCCCCAGCGTTTCCTGACCATGAGCGGAATCACGGCTTTCATGCAGTTATACGCGCCGGTCAGGTTGGTATTGATGACCTCGTCCCAGTCATCTCTGCTCATTCTCGTGACCAGTCCGTCCTTTACTATCCCGGCATTGTTGACAAGAATGTCGATGCCACCCATTTCTGTCTTGATCATGTCAACCATCGTTTTAACTTCATCGGTGTCGGCGACATTGGCTTTGCAGAGGAGTGCTTTCTTTCCGGAACCTTCAATCAATCCCGCCACTTCTCCGGCCGCTTCCCCGGAGGAGCGGAAATTCA
>JAFGMY010000016.1 GCA_016927325.1 Actinomycetota bacterium
AGGAACTGGTTCGAGGAGTAGTAGTCTCGGGATGCGTAATAGCCGGAACTCGGATTGCCGTTTATTCCCGGGAAGTCGTTGTAGATGGGGATACCCATCACCAGCGGCTTCCCGGAATTGAGCCATGACTTTATGCCGCTGATATCGTGGTTGTAAGAACCACCGTAGTCATGGGCCCACATGTATTCGGCGAAGAAGTAGTTCCAGTCACCCGAAATCCTGTACTGCTCGGCGGCTTCCTTCTGGTTTCCGTTCGGTTGCTTAAGATAGTCTCCGTCATAGGAAAACTCCAGCAGGTCGACGCAACCGGAATTTTCCATCAGCTGGAAGGCGTCCTGGAAAGTGGCGCCCGAGTCCATTCCATCATTTATCTGGTTATATACAAAGGATGGGCTGAACTGATACATGGAGTTGTTCAGGTCCCACTGTGTATGCTCCGCTTTTTCGTACCATGTCTTGTAATAGTAAGCCGTAGCCCACCCTACGCAGCTGCCCTGGTTTCCCTGGTTGCCTATGGGAGGAGCATACGCTGTCAGATTTGCCGCGGATTTCATCGGCAGCCCTGATGCGAGCCTTTGTGAATCGGCTTTCAGACCCGCATCCGGTTTGCTGAGTTCAAAACCGTCGACCAGCCCGCCGGTAGCACCACTCACCGGTTCAGGGCGGTTATTCGAAGCAAATGCGAGGGGGGCGACAAAAAATGAGGAAACGAGAACCGCAGTTATTATTACTAAAGATGTAACCGCATTTTTCTTCACTTCAGTACCTTTCCGGCCTACGATTTACCCTGACAACGCATTCAAGGCTTCTACCACTACTGTTTTTCTAATCGGCACCGGAAAAAAGGTACTTTAACGTTTTATGTTACTGGTTGTCACCAATAGTTACCTACTAGCACATATATAACCAATATTAACAATAATCACATATTAATTTGATATATATTAAACATTAGAAGATGTTACGAGTAAGTTAGATGATTGTATGTTGCTCTTATTACTAACATGATGTGATTTGTGAACAACTACTTTATGGCTTCGCCTTCCCCCACCTTTTCATTACAATTGCAGTTAAGATAAAATCTGCTTTCATTTAGAGTAGTATTTGCGGTTGGAAACAGGCCGGCTTCCAGGGACACCTCGGCTAAATGAAACATGAGACAGCCACCGGGAGTGCAGAGGGCGGATCGATCGAAAGCGATCAACACATGAAGGTAAAATGCGATGCCTGCGGGCGGGAATTTTATAAAGTCTACTGGGATATGAAACCCCACCTGTGCCGGAGCTGTCAGAAGCTCGCGGTTGATGCATGTGTGGAGTGCGAGGGCTGGTGCTGTCAAAGGCCGAATGAAGAGGGCCGGATAGCGCTTCTCGATGACGAAAAAGAGCGCTTTGGCTTTAAGAGAGACTGGATGTGGGCGGAACCATGCAGATACCGCGATCCGACAACCGGCCACTGCATACTGAAAGCACGCTTCCAGCCTGTGGTATGCAAAGAGTACGTATGTGAAGACATGGTCAAGTCGGCACGTCGCAAACTTGCGGAAAAAGCGGTAGAAGCGCCTTGAGGGTCAGCCGGGGACGAGAAATAATCAGTCCTTCGAAAACCGCTGTGCGTCATGACCGGTTCAAAAAAGACCTTTTAAAAGCCAGCAGCAGTTATTCAATACTCAGCGGGAGACTCTGATGGGCCTTATTACAGGTGCAATTCTTGCGGTAATCGCGACTTCTCTTATCAACTACAGCAACTATGTTCAAAAAAGGGAGCTCGAAAATCTCCCCCGCATCGGCACACTCTCTACAATGGAAACGGTCAGAGCGTTCGTCAACTGCCGCCCGTGGCTCAAAGCGCAGGGCATGCAGATCCTGGGTGCCTGGACACACAACGTGGCCGTCGGCTTCGCACCCCTTTCAGTAGTACAACCGATCAACGCCTCCGGGATCTGCCTGCTGGTTGTACTTGCAATTACCAGGCTGAAAGAGAGAGCTTCACCGGTTGACTGGATCGGTATAGGTTCCATCGTGTCCGGAGTAATTCTACTGAGCATCAGCCTTTTCAATACACCCACTCAGCAACACGAGTACCGGCCCATCGTACTATGGTTTTTCATCGTGCTTATGATCGGGGCGGCGATCAGCAGCCTCATCGCAGCTTTTGTCAGAAAAGACGAAAGGGCTTCATCTTTCCTGGGAATCGCAGTAGGCCTCATGGTCGGGCTGACCGCGATACTTACCAAGCTGGCATGGTCGGACATTGCCGACCGGTGGGGAGAATATAAAATCGCCGGGTTTATCTACTCCTCCTATTTCTGGATGGCTATAGTATTGACGCTGATCTCCGCGATTCTCTTTCAGGTCGCGCTTCAAAGAGGGCTGGCGATAGTGGTGGTGCCGCTCGTCACCGGTTTCAGCAACCTTATTCCGATAGTCGTCGGGTTTCTGGCGTTTAGAGAACCGTTCCCGAAAAGCCCCCTGATGGCGGCGTTCCGTCTCGTTTCAATCCTGCTTATTATAGGGGGGGCGATACTGCTGTCGCTTAGAAAGGGCGAAGACCCTCAGAAGAAGGTGTTCAGGAAATAACCGGACCGCATGCCCGGAATCTCGTTGAATCAAGCATAAGAGGTCTTAATGGAAGAGCGGAAAAATAAAACAGCGGCATTCTTCGATCTCGACCATACGGTTCTGCACGGAGCGAGCGGCACCTTGTACGGCTGGAAAATGTTTACCGAAGGCTTCATGAGCCTTAATGGACTGCTTCTGGTAATCTGGTATTCAATCCTGTACAAGACAAACCATCTGCCCCGGCAGGTCGTCTACCGCAGGGTCTTCGAAATCATGGGCCGTTTCCATATACTCGAGATGATCGCTTTCATGGACCGCAACTTTGAGCTGATCATAGCTCCCCGCCTTTACAGGGAAGCTTACGATATAATCCTCTCACACAAGAAACGTGGGCACCTGACGGTAATAGCGACCGCGGCGGGTGAATACGTCGCTGAGAGGGTGCGCACTCAACTGGAAGTCGATTACGTCATAGCTACTCCTATCCCCGTCGAGGATGAACGGGTATCGGCATACGAAGACGGCCCGACCGCCTTCATGGAACACAAGCTCGAGATGGCGGAGAAATTCTGCTCTGACAGAAGCATAGACCTGAAGGATTGTTACTTCTACTCGGACAGCGTCAGCGACCTTCCCCTCCTTGAAGCCGTAGGACACCCTGTCGCGGCAAACCCCCATCGAGCGCTCGCGCGAATCGCAAAAGAACGCGGATGGCCGATAATGCGTTTTAAGGAATACGCCAGGTTCGACGAGATCCGCCGGCCCGAGCGCATGATTACTCCGGAAATGGAAAAGTATAACAGGATTTACGAGGACTCCCTGTTAAAGACCGGCGAAAAAGAGTAGCAGGCGCTCAACGCCGGTGATTCAAGCAGTTGCTCCATAATCAAGACGGAAAGCTGGCAGGAAACGCTTTAATCCATGACATAAACCGGGGCAGTGCGCCGAACCGGGCGAACCTGGCCGAAACCGGGTTCAGGCGGGCTCCACAGCGTAGGACACTATACCCTCTTTGGGGACATACCAGTCGATCCTGCTTTTCCTCCTGATCAAGACCTCGTACAGGCCCTGGAAAGTCCCGGCGAGAATGTATAAGTCAAACGGATTTTCCACAACCACCTCCAGCCTGAGGTCGTCCAGCCGGTATCGGACATGGTTGCCATACCCTTTGAGTGTAAAAAAGGACATGTAGTTACTGAAAGCGTTCTTCAAGTCTTCCCCTGAAAGCGGCCTGTCCCCATATGTCAGGCCCTGAAGAGTAATCTCTTCCACGGTCTTTTCCCGCTGCGCTTCCATGAAAACCGAATATATCTCTTCCCCGCGGTCCTCCGCCAGTTCATCCATTATCGTACGGATGACGCTCGAGTAAACGCATAGTCGTACACCTGTAGCGTTATCAATTATCAATCCGTCGTTCAACCTCCAGACAAACCTGTCCGACACGGCCTCGGGGATTCCGCACTCTGGACAGTGGTTGTGTCTGACATTGCCCGGAATGAGAGGCTGAAACCTTGTTTCAAGCCCTTCAGAAGGTTCGCGCTTCGACGTGAAAAGTTCTATCCTGTAAATGAATTCATCCCGCTTCAACACCTCGACGGTATACTCACAGTCGGAACGTTCGATGAACTCCATGCCCCCGAGAAGATACGCGGCAACCATTTCACGGTCGTACGGGTTTCTGATCAGCACCTCGCCGTATTTTCCCGGCTTATAATCCAGGATCTCCGTATACGCATGGCCTAATATGGCGGAATTCTTTACCATTCTTTTTGCCACCGTGCCCCTCAGGGATTTCACGCGGAGAGCGATATTCAACCCCGGGATTGAGTCGTGGAGACCCTCAAAAGCTTTTAATGTCACTTTTCGAAGTGCTTCGAAGGCTATGTGTTCAATGGATTCACTGTAGAAGTCCTCGAATGCGTTAAAAAAACTCTTATAAAGATCGGCGTTAAGGAATACGACCCGGAGGTCCTCGTGTATATGGTAGCTAATGGTGCCGTCACTCCTCCAGTTAAATGACCGGCCGACTATTCTGGGTGTGCCGCACTCGCTGCATAGTCTTAAATTTTCAGACAGTTGGATCAGCCCTTTTGCGCTCCGAGGAACCCCAATAGCAGCCTTATGTTACAAGAAAAACGGTTGATTGAAAACCTCGTGAAACAGTGAAAGAGGCGGTTTCCCGCCGGGGAAACGTGGAAGTCCCGCGGAATAACTACACCGGTTCAATAGCATACGAAACGACACCATCTTTTGGAACATACCAGTTTATCGCTCTCTTTCTATCAAACAAGGCATCGTAAAGACCCAGCAGCGTTCCGGCAAGCAGGTGAATATCAAAAGGATTTTCAACCACCGCTTCCATGCTGTCTCCCTCGATCTTGAATAGAACGGGGTTCCCATACCCGAAAAGAGACCAATCATCCATGTAGTTCCTGCAAATCCTGAGTATGTCATCATAAGAAGATTCAGGCCTTAAGGTGTCGCCTCGTGACTTGACGTGCTCAATCGTCAAGATCCGCTGTGCTTCAACCAGAAAATCGTATGCCGTTTCTCCATATCTGCCTGCAAGCTCTCCCAAAACGGTCTTTATGGTGTATGACACCATACAAAACCTTGTGCCGGTCAATAACTCCAGAATAGTACCTTCCTCGTGATCCCATTCGAGCCTCGCGGAAAGGTTTCTCGGCACGCCGCAACGCCGGCATCTCTCGTAAAATATGTTACCCGGCAGAATCGCCGGAAACTCCACCCTGGTCAAATCAGACCTTCCGGCACCGTTGTCGAGGGGTTCCACTCTAACAAGGAACTGGTTTTCGGACTCCTTCTCTATTTTATGGATACACGGGACACCGTTCAGAGCTTCAAGAGATCCCAGCATCGTTCCGGCAACTATTTCTATGTCGATCGGATTCCTTATCCTGGCGACGGCGTACTTGCCGGCCTTGTACTCAACCAACTCAGGGGCACTGTGCCCCGCGATGCGAGAATAGATCTTAAGGAACCCCACTACCGTGCGATGCATCACCCCCATGCTGACAAGGGGCCGCAACCCCGGAAACCTTGCCGGGAGTTCGTCAATCACGGACTTTGTTACGTTTCGCGTCGTGTCAAAGGCAATCTCCCAGACAGCAAAACCCAGGCTTTTCTCGGCATTATCGAATACGGTGTTATATATCCTGGAATCCAGAATGACAACCCGGTTGCTCTTCCCCACATGGGACACGATAGTGCCGTCGCTTTTCCACTCCAGGATGCGGCCGGCGAGGCGTGGAGCACCGCATTCGCGGCAAGGTTTGAAAATCAGTTCCCCTGTCAAATTCCACCACCGGTCAAATAGAAATTACCATATTCCCCTAGATGGTAGCATATTCTTACGGAACGGCTTGAGACAGGGATTCGGGCCGGTCAGGCAATCGAGACGATCGGGCCCCCTTCCCGCGCCCGATAGCATTCCCGGGAAGACATGCTCTGTAGACCCCGGCTGTTCCGCCTCTCGGGACCAGCCGGGAATCAGTAACCTATAGTGTTGTGTCCACCATTGAAGCCGGACGCGCTGAAGTACATCGGGCGTTCCACGAATATGCCAACTTTGTTGACGACAGTCACTTCTATTCCGATATCAAGCGCCGCACCCTCGCCGGTATCGATAACGTCGTTCGCGCATACCGTATGGCGTGAGTACGGCGGAACATCGAAACGCTGAGACACGATAGTACCGTTACCGCGGAGATAATAAATCAGAACATCAGCGGTCTTCTCGGTCGGATTACCAAGGCAAACATAGGTTTTGTACCCCGGACGTGTGGTCCCTTCGGCGAATTGCCAGGAAGATTTGGGGTACGGGGCGGCCATCGTATCGTGTCCGCCGTTGTAGGCTCCGGTACTGAAGTACATCGGGCGTTCGGCAATGAAAGGCACGCTGTTAATGGTATTTATCCTGCACGAGAAGTCTCTGCCCGCTCCCACATCGCTGGATGCGTCAACAGTCAACCGGCTTAAAGGTTCCAGGGTGTAATAAGCTTCCTTTGTTTCAGACCCGCCGAGGTAATACTTTAACTTGATTTCGGTTTTCTGGCTGTTGGGGTTGCCGAGACATATGTATGTATCGTAGCCCCGCCTGGTGGTCCCTTCGGCGAAGTACCAGCTCATCTTCAGCTTCGGGGCTCCCAGCGCATCTTGCCCGCCGTTGTAGACTCCGGTATTGAAATAAAGCGGTCTTTCCACTATCACGGGAACTCCGTTCAGCGAGGCGGCTTCACATGAAAAATCCTTGCCGGTCCCGATATCATCGGCGACGTTCACGGTTTTCCGGCTCATGGGATCAATTACATGAAGGACTTCGATATTTTCGCCTCCTTCGACGAAATACCTGATCCTCAACTCCGCTGGAGTATCGTGCGGATTGCCGATGCAGAGATATGTCGTATAACCTTTCCTTGTCGTCCCCTCCGCGAAGTACCAGTTTGCCGACGGGGTGTTCGCGCCTATGGTGTCGTGGCCTCCATTGACCGGCGATTTATTGAAATACATAGGCCGCTCGGCCACGACGGCAACCCCGTTTACCGAAGCGATCGTGCAGGAAAAGTCCTTGTGAATTCCAATATCATGCGAAGCGTCGATCGTCCTCCGTGAGTTGGCTTCAACGGTGTAAGGGACTGCGCGGCTCTCCTCTCCATCTATCAGATAAGTAATATCCACCTCTGCTGCGGCCTCGTTCGAATTACCAAGACATATGTAAGTGGTATAACCGGGCCGGGTTGTGCCCTCCGCAAAGTACCAGTTGAGGGGTTCCGCATCGGTGCTGCGGACATCCACCCCGGAGTAATAGTGGCTCAGTATGTCTTTATAGTCCCATCCGGCGGCCGCAAGGACCTTGACGCCCTGCTGGCACATTCCCACACCGTGTCCGAACATCTCGTGGTAGCCGCAGGGGCAGGAGACCGACCTGCAGTACGGCAGGTAACCTCCCCAGACCGATTCCGAGCTGCGCGTGTGGCCGTCGCAGTGGCCGAAATAGTAAGTGCTGATTATCTCACCGTTGTACAGTGCGACAATATTATGTGTCGACTCCACGGCGATGTCGGCCCTTTCGTCACGAGCCTGGCTCCACGCCTGGCAGTGCGTCGTAGTACAGACGTTCGCGTCCTGCTCGGGATGCCTGTACGAAGTGGCCGCGTACGATCTCGCGGCGACCGCCTGTGCGCAAAGAGCGTCGTAAGGCCACGAGGCGCCGATCTCGGAAGGAACAACCCCTTTGAGATACTCGTCCATATCCATGGTCTGGACCGAGCCGTCGGGCATCAAAACCCTTATGGTATCCTGCACGGCAGTGGCGCAGATGCCGGTGCCGCCGGGAATATACTGTGAAAACCCGGAGGGGTCACTTCCGCCCGGCACCGGTGAACCTTCCACCGGCATGACCAGACAGAGGGTGGATATTACCGCGGCGATCAATATCGCGCCAATAGTCTTGATGTTCTTTTTTACTCTGCTCATAATGATATTCACGAAGCCCTTCGACTATTACCATATTTCTATGAATAAAAAACAAGCCCTTCAGCAAGGGCTTCATCCGATTATATCAAAGCTTTACGCTTGCATTTTATTACATGTACAACGTCCGCCGGGACGGCAACCCGGTCCGTCAAGTAATTTTCTGACACGCAGGACCGTCTGTTCCAGGTCACCGATAAAATCATCCGCATGAAATCGCTTGTATCGAACAAGAAGGTCTTGGGACTTAAACTGGGAAAGATTACATTTGAAAGGGTGTCGTTCACTGCAACCGGAAAACGGTCCGGGCTACCTAACAACAGAGAGTGAACATTTATGGCCACTGCGGATAATACGATTATGGACCACGGCGATGCAACGTCCTTCAGCCGTCGCCTCGACCGGCGCAGAACAGGCTTTCTGGATTATCTCAAGAATAAGGAATACATCCCGCTGTACCACGCCGTCTGCGTAATTCTTATCACCGTCGCCTCGCTGCTTCTATTTTACAAGAGCTTCTCCCAGGGGGGCATACTGATGCACGCCGACATGTGCTGGCCGACTTCAATGGATCGGATCGGTGAGCTTTACACACATACATGGTCTCCCTATGGAAGCAGCATGAATATCTGGAACATACAGCGGCTTTTCTGGGTATATCCGCTGTTGACAATCGCAAAAATATTCAATTTCTCCGTATCGCGTTATCTCCTGACACAGTTCATTTTTACATGGTGGCTGGCCGGCATTTCCATGTACTGTCTTGCCGTTTTCATCATGCGTTCGGTAAAAGTAAAAAAAGCCACGCCGGTGATGGTTTGCTCCGGGGCGCTGGTGGCCGCTGTCATCTATATGTACAATCCATGGTGCATTCTCCATTGCTGGCAGTATTTCCTGGCTCCCACGTACGCCTTGCAGCCGCTGGTGTTCATTTTCGTGGTCAAGAGCCTGAACTCTCCATCCGCCGGCAATATAACAAAGCTGGCACTGATAATGACTCTCGGAAGCACATGCCCTATCGGGGTAATCCTGTTGTGGATACAGCTCCTTGCGTATGCCCTCTTTTACGTTACCATCAACAGGTTCAAACGCGAAAAGCTGCTTTCCAGCCTGAAAGCCATCGGATCCGCACTAATACTATATGTACCCCTGAACGCACTGTGGATACTACCCTATCTTCAGGCGCAAATTGCGGGAAAACCTTTCCTGCCGAGTTATTCGACGACAATATCTCAAACAATGATCGACTCCCTTTCGGCCAGTACGTCAATTGTCAATAACCTGAGATTGCTCACCGGCGGGGTATGGGGGGTCAGCTTCCTGGTTGAAAACAACCTCTGGAAGATCCTGAGCTTCACTCTTCCGGTTATCAGCATAATCGCGCTTCTGACACTGGGGAAGAAAGCCTTCAGAAACCGTTATGTACTCTTCTGGGCCTGCTTGTGGCCGATATCGGTTATTGTCGCCACCGGTACTTCCTCCTTCTTGAGGGGAATTTACCTGTATCTGTTCTTGGAAGCTCCTGGTTCCAGCCTTTACGGGTGGGTTATCAGATATCCGGACAGGTTTCTCTTTTTCGTGCCGGTCTTTTATTCCCTTATGGTTGGCCTGCTCATCGTAATACTGCTGTCCAGAACCCATTCTTATAAAGAAGAAGCAACAAGCTTCGAAAGCATGGCGAGTGCAACGGGTGGGAACCGTCTCGAAAAAAATTCCGGTTCAAACAGTGAGCTTATTACAGAGAACAGGGATCTGGCGGCCGAACTAGGCGCGATCAAACGTAAGCTGTCATTATTTCAAAGCCGCGCTTTCGCCCTAGTGGCTTTGACGGTCGTTCTGAGTTCCCTGCTGTCGATGGTTACGGTTGCGGGAATATATGCAAGGAGAGTGTACAACCCCACCCGGATTCCCACGGATTATGAGACGGTAAATAAATTTGTCTCAAAAGATGGAGACGCGAAACGTGTAATGTGGATGCCCTTTGATAACGGCATTCTCTGGTTCAGCTGGTCCGACGGAAGGCCTGTCGGAACATTTAACGTTTATTCGTCCCCCCCTTCCCTGAATAATTTCATGCAGACATACAACGTAAACACTTATTTCAGCTGGCTTGAAAAGTTCTTTTCAATGAATTCAAACAGTGAAATCGTACTGGCTGAAAGCCCCGACCTCGCCGGCGATGAAGCGGCCGCACTTTTCGTGCCCTTCGCCGCCGACTTTCTCATAATCGATCGTTCGAAGATGGGCCCCGATATGAACAAAAGGCTGACGGGTGATGGAACTCTTGAAAAGGTCTTCGAAACGGAGCATCTCGACGTATATGCGATAAAGAGTGCAAGACCCTTCATAAGCGCGGCGTCAAATACGGTGAAAGTGAACTCATATTTTGACAACCTTTCGATCGTCAGGAAGCTTTCCGAAGACAAGAAGAAACAAACGGTATTTATTAACGATAATACGGAAATCGACAGGAAATACGGATTCATCAAGCTGGACAGTTACAGTGAGATACAGAACCACAACCCGGAATTCGAAGAATGGAATGATATCTGGGGACCTGTCGGCTGGATACCCTGGGGGGACTCATCCACGGCAATCATTACGGAAGACAAAGAACAGAAAACAGAAGGCGAACGCAGCATCAGGATTGAAAACAGTTCGGCCGAACAGTTTGATGTAGCATGGCTGAGCGGAAACGAAATCACCGGCCGGGAAGGCGCGATGTACACCGTCGAAAGTCATATCAAGTACAAAAACGCAGACTGGTCACAGGTAGTCGTGGAGGGCTTTGATACCAACAGGGAAGAGTGGGTCGAGCTTGTCAAATGCCCCAGCATTAAGACCGGAACGTCGGACTGGCAGACGCATGAGAGTTCATTCATCCTTCCCTCCGGGATCGACAGGATGAGACTCATGCTGGCGGCAGGCTGGGTAAAAAACCCGGCCGCGGGCCCCGCCGTTACATGGTTTGACGACGTAAGCATCTCTAAAATCAGTGATTCCTTCTTTGACAAGCTGGAAGCGCGTAAAAAACCTCCTTCGGTCACCTATAAAAAATTAAGTGCGGAGAAATATGAAGTCAAGGTAAAGGGAGCGGAAGAGCCGTTTGTTCTTTCCCTGTCGGAGACGTACGATCCACACTGGACAGCCACGGTGGAAAAGAGCGGAGAGGTAAGCCCCGTGCCCCTTTACTCAACCATAAACGGTTTCCCGATAAGCAGGACAGGCGATTTCAGCGTCACGATAGAATATGATTCCCAGAAATGGTTCACCCTGGGGCTTTTCATTTCACTGGCTACGCTGGCCCTTTGCCTCTTATACCTTCTGTTGTACTGGTCCGGCAGAAAGCCGGGGGCAGCCGCAGTAACGTTCCAATCAATGGTGGATTGGGCGTCAAAACTGAAAGACTCGATAGAAAAACCACCCAGAAATGCGCGGTTAGGATAACTTTTATGAGCCTGAGAGATTACAAGCTGGACATAAAGTCGAACAAGAACACTCTTTCCATACTTGTCATAACTGTTCTCTCCCTGATGCTCTGGATACTCGTCAGCTTCACCTGCGCTTTCTTCACCGCCCTTCTCTTAACCTGCGTAATCTGGAATATCGAAGCCCGGTACCCGCTGACAGCCGGCCTCGTGTTTATCTGCGCCGCATCGATAATCCTGGCATTCAACCAGCACAGAACCGGTGATTTGATTGCCTCGTGGGGGTTTTTCTTCTTCGCGGCAGCGGTAATTATTGCCCTGATCAGGCTTCTTCTCCGGCCGGTTGAGGGCTGACGGCAGGCCGCATGGCGGTTGGGCCAGCGGCTGTTTGGCTGCAACCGTAAAGTGAAACATGAGACAAGTGCGTTTGTTTCTCCGAAAACAAACACCCCGGGGCACCTTGAGATTACATCTATTGTCTTTCCAGCAAAAAGTTTCCGGTAAAAAGTTTAAAACAACTCAGGCTTAAGATATCTGTTCCAGCTTGTCTATGTCACCGCTCATGAGGATATGCACGTTCTCGTTTATTTTCTCGGAAGGCCAGTCCCACCACTTTATTTTCAGCAGCTTCTCTATCGCCTCATCGGAAAATCTCTTTCTGATAACCTTTGCGGGATTTCCTCCCACTATCGAATATGGGGGGACATCGGATGTTACCACCGAGCCAACTCCAATTACCGCTCCATCTCCTATCGTCACACCTGAAAGAATGATGACATCACTGCCGATCCATACGTCGTTTCCGATAATAACGTCCCCCCTGGTAGTCAGAAACTTCTCTACACCCCTGGCATTGGGCCACTTGTCGTGGGAGCTGGGAAACGGGTAAGTTGCTATCCAGTCGACACGGTGGTTTCCCCCAAGGAATATAGTCACATCCCAGGCCAGCGAACAGAACTTGCCGATCTTGAGCTTCCCATCGGGAAATACAACCCTTGGAACGCCGTATGTATGCTCTCCTATTTCATAACCGAGCGTCCTGTTGCCCCACTTGTCCAGCATCTTGTAAGGCCTGGCACCCATCCTCAGTATGCCAAGGGCGATTCTTTTTCTGGCACGTTTCATCGGACCTTCTCCCGCCCTGGCAACGCTATCCCGCGGTCGTTCTTTGTCGTCAGGCGACACGGAAAGCCTCCTTTATAAATGTTTTACTTTGCGGGCCAGGACCACGCAGTTCCAGGTAAGGAACTCCCTGAGAACGGGTATCCTGGTAATAAAAGCCAGCTCAGGATAATACCGCGGCACCACCCTTATTACCTCAAGGCTCCTGTTCCGCTTCAACAGTTTCAGCACTTTCCCGATATGTGTCGGGAAAAGGTTTTCATACGGGATATGCACCCGGGGCTTCCCCCGGAGCTTCTCGTACAGGCGGTAACCCCTCCGGGGCCCGAGGTAGTGAAATAACGCGTATTCATGCCCGCCCCACGGAGACAACCAGTTCGTCCAGCTCAAGTATAGATATCCTTCCGGCTTCAGCAGTATTTCGGCTTTTTCCAGGAACTCGCCGGGACAGGAGATATGTTCCAGAACATTGGAGAAGACAACGAGATCGTACTCGCCCAGCGTGCTCAGGTCATCTTTTTCGATATCGATGACAACCAGCTTCCCGCTGCCTATTTCGGGTACAAGGCACTCCTCCTGATCGGCAAAAGTAACTTTGCACCCCGATCTTTCAAGCTCGTATCCAATCAGCCCCTCGCCACAGCCGAGATCGAGTACCGTCGTGGTGCCATCCAGCGGCACACGGTTCCTGTCCAGCCACCTGACCGTGTCCCCGGCCTGGAGCGCATAGAAGTCTTTGTCGTCCTTGTTCTTCAGGTACTGCCTGACGAGTTTATGAAATATCATTTCGATTCCGCCGAGGTGGAACTGCTTCAGGTTCAGGAACTCTAAAATACCTCAAGATAATGCCGCCCTGCCCGGTCTCCAGTATGTCCGGCTTTTCACCAACCACCGGATTACCACTGAATTATACCAAAGGCAGGGGTCCGGCTCCGAAACATCATATTGACGTTACGGCTCAAGAGAGCTCCCACCGGCCTTTTGTCGCGGAGTTACTCTGTTTGATTAACTGAACCTAAAAAAATACGATTGCGTTTCTGTACAACATTATTACCAAAGTATTTAAGAGGTAACCTTTGTCTTTTAGAGAAAAAGTAGTTAAGAATTGGTTAAACGGTAACGAAACTAATTAACAGACAGAGGTAAAAGGTTTTCTTGTCGGCAGTCGATACAAGGGGTTGGGTTTTAAATTGATTTGACTCCGTAATCAACAGCGGAGTAGCCCGGAAACACCTCTGGGCGGCAAAAGGAGGTCAAAGTGAAGCTATCCAAGGTTGGCATCGTTTTATTGGCCATCGGCCTGGTTATCGCAATCCTCGCTCCAGTCTGGAAGTGGGGAATCGCACCCTCGTTCGTAAAATTACCAACCGACCTGGACGAAGTCAAGACCTACGAGGGGGTGTTGACCCTGTATGTCGACCCGACATCAATGGCGCTTCTGCCCCCCGACATAGCTATCAAGCTTCCTCTGGTGATCAGCCGTACCATTACCTCTCTGGGCACGGAGGGAAACATTACCAATATCGAGGAAACCGTACAGGGAGTCGGCCCCGGAGGAAAAACATACATGGAGTATGAGAGAATCTACTCGATGGACCGCAGTTCCAAGGAGAGCGTCGAGGGATACGAAAGCGATATGGACCGTACGATGTACACCATCTTTCTGCCGTTCGGTGTAGAAAAAGGGACCTACGAAATCTTTGACAGCGACACTGGTGAACTTACCGATACTGAGTTCGTCAAAGAAGGAACCGAGAAGAGCACCGACGGTGAAGAAGTAGGTATTTACATATTCGAGGGCCAGGCTAAAGAAAAGCTGCTGGTACCGCCTCTGGGCCTTCCGGCGGAGATCTCGGGCACTGAAGTAAAAGCGATCATGGGAGACGGCCCCGAAGCCCTCGCTATCCCCGACGATATGATGATTCCTATCGATTACCTGAAGGGACTGGATGTTACAGTCGCAGTTGAGCCTAAATCAGGGGTAATAGTAAACGTCCTCGATTACGTAATAGATTATTACGTCGATGCCTCCGCGGCAGGCATGGAATCTTTGAAGCTGGCTACAATCCAGTATGCGCAGACCCCCGAAAGCGCAATGGAATCGGTTGACAGCGTCCTGGATTCGTTATCAAAGTTAAGCCTCGTAGAGAATACGATACCACTTATCCTTCTTCTGGCGGGAATAGCGATAATGCTCCTGGGATTGGCTGTCGGCTTGAGAAGCAAAAGTTAATGAATTCCGTGTCGAAGATTAGACGGACACGCGAGGAGGTAAGGCATGAAAAAGTACATAGGGGTCATACTGGTGGTCATGTTGATCGCGGTTACCGCCGCTCTTGCGGCAGGCTGCGGCGAGAAGGAGGAGTCCGATCTTGATACTCCACAGGGGGCGATAAGCTTTATTAAGGAAGCTAACAAGGTCACCATCTCCGGCGAAGGAGGTACCGAGGAGTGGGCTGTCGGCAAGGTCACCGAAGATGAACTGGGAATACCGTTCCCCGACGACGCGGAACTCGATGAATCAAATACCGGCAAACTGACGATCAATGTTAACGGCGAGAAGGAAGTCTGGGCCGCCGCGACTCTCTGGTCTGACGATGATGTTTCCACAGTTACCGATTGGTACATCACTGAGCTTGAAGACGAAAAGGGTTACCAGGACCAGTCGATTACAATGGACGGTTCGGAGATCGGCATGTTCAGCCTGGGTACCGGTGATGATTTGAAGGCGGTGCTTATTACCGCCGGGCAGAAAGGCGACCCAGGTGCTTCTATGATCACCGTTGTCTCAAAGACCGGTTCCGTCAAGAAATAACCCGGCCTGTGGGCTCCATACCCAAAATTTTAGAGGGTATAAAGGTCAATATTTATATATAAACGAAGGACCGCCGGAAAATATATTTAATTGAAATGAACATGATGACGATATTTAATATAGGTAACTGACGTAAGTTGAGCGAATGAGTTGCATGTAAATTAACTGGATTTATGACTGTACGGCACAGCACACGGTCAAACTCCGGTTCAAGAGTTGAAAAAGTTCAACAGTATAATGGGAGGTAACAATGAAGTCGGTACTGAAGCGAATGATCGTTTTCTCAGCGGTTGTTTTTCTTATTGCTGGGTGCTTTGCGTTCGCAACCGGTGCTGGTGCCCAGGACGGTAATACGTCCGGTCTCCCGGGTTACGAAGGTCCGCCGTTTGTCCTGGCGCTTGTTCGCGCCATCGCGGCCGGCGGGGAGTCGAGCGTTCCCGATTGCTCGCCCTTTGCCATCACCGGGTACGCCATGTCCAAGGGCAAAGGCTCGATCCACATCTGGATTGTATCCTGCAACGACGTTGTAAAAGAGTTGGGATACAAGCCTGGAGACATCGTTGAAGTTCTCTGCTCGAACCAGCAGATAGAAAACATCAACGTCGGCGACTGGGTCGAGTTAGTCGGGTTCACTGCCCGGGGCATGCTCATAAGGGTAACCGATACCGTATTACCGGAACCGTTCAGCTATTAGCGGCAGGACGAAAAACAGACCAGATCTTGCCGTCAGCGACAACAGGGTAAAAGTAATGGCTTGCTGAATGCGGGTATTTTGCGGGTGCGTTTTATCTGGAAACACGCATGAATTTCAATGTTTTGACGTTGCCTCATGAAGCTGATGTAACGTTTGCGCGTTTAGTTTCCCGTTTTGCGGAGAAAGCCCCGATGAAAAGTGGAAACGATCAACGTCTGGAAGTCGAATGGAGAGTCCCGGGAATAAATATGCTTTCGAATACCCGCGAGTTATTTGTTGAGTTGATACTGTCTGCTTATGCTTTTTTTGTATTATCAACACCACCGGCTGACTTGACGATTTATAACCGCAGGGATTGATCGGGGGAGATATTGCGGATCCTGGTTTTCAGTTGGAAAGATATAGCGCATCCCTGGGCCGGTGGGTCGGAGGTCAATATCCACGAGCAGGCCAGGAGATGGGTGGAGTGGGGCCATGAAGTCACCATGTTCACCGGAAAGTTCAAGGGGCTGGAGCGCAGGGAGACCATCGATGGCGTAAACATCTTCAGGGCGGGCGGGCGTTTTTCAATCTACCTGATCGCGCCTTTTGCTTATATCTTCATGTTGAGAAAAAGAACGGACCTTATTTTCGATATTATCAACGGCATACCTTTCTTCACCCCGTTGTTCTCCAGAAAACCTGTAGTAGCGATGGTGCACCACGTTCACCAGGATATGTTCCTAATAGAGCTCGGACCTGTACTCGGCAGAATCGGCCAGTGGATTGAACGAAGGGCCGTTCCGGCACTTTACCGGAAGTGCCAGTTCATATGCGCATCCAACTCAACGAGCAGCATGCTGAAAAGATGCCTGCATAACGGGTCTGATTTGAGTACGTGCGTCGTGCACAACGGCATAGACCTGACGGAATATACAACGGGCGAAGAGACAAAATACGAAAAGCCCACCATCCTGTATCTTGGAAGGCTGAAAAAGTATAAGAGGCTTCCGGCGCTCTTCAGCGCAGTGCGCAAAGTCCACAAGATAGTACCGGACTGCCAGTTGCTGCTGGCCGGCTGGGGTGACGCCATTATCGATGTTGAAAGAGAAATTGAAAAGAACGGTGTTAGAAACTATACCAAAATTCTCGGACACGTAACCGAGGAAGAGAAGGTCCGGCTGTATCGGAAATCTTGGGTTGTGGCGACCGCCTCCCTCATAGAAGGCTGGGGTCTTACCGTAATCGAATCGAACGCCTGCGGAACACCGAACGTTGCTTTTGACGTTCCCGGCCTTAACGAGTCAATCTCTGACGGCGTTACCGGGTTCCTAGCTTCAAACGAGGATGAATTCGTAGATTCCCTGGCAAGCATACTGCTCGACAAGGACCTAAGGGAACAACTCTCCGCTAATGCCATAACCTGGGCACAAGGTTTCAACTGGGAGATAACCGCGAAGAAAACACTGGAGGTCTTCGCTCTGGCCCTTGTGAAAGAAACCGCGACCGGCCTTGAGTCGAAGTTGCCCACCATCTCCGAAAATCCCTGAGTCCGTATGCCTCGCAATACCCGGTTAATACAGCTTCCGGGAACCTCTGTTTTGCCGCCCCCGGGACCGTTTATCAACGCCTCTCCCGCAAAGGAAGAGGTTGATCAATATATAAAGATTAGACATATGACTTGCCGACAGACGAAACAGAAAATATTTACACAAATCCGGCACTCCTCAAGAAGGATATGTCAGACCGGCACGGTGTCATGATGGCGGAACCAGGCATAATTACAGATCGGTCATTGCCGGGACTGAAACGCGCGGCACCACCGTTTTATTTCATGGTCCTGTCTTTTGTCATCTGGGGCAGGGCCCTGTTCGGTTACGGCTTTGTCCTTCTCGGTGATATGGTATTCACTCCCGCCATGTATCCGTCCGGTTCCATGCTGGGACCGCCCAGGGGCCTGATGAGCGTGACTCTCGTCTTCAACATCGTACATGTCTTTTCGCGAGTCTTAAGCGGAATGCTGGTCCAGAAGATAATACTGTTCCTGACCGTGTTTCTTGCCGGCCTCCTGATGTATTACTGGGTCCCCTGCAAGACGGCATGGGGGAAATTATTCGCAGGAACTCTTTATATCGTCAATCCTTTCATTTATGTCAGGCTGCTGATGGGCCACTGGGGCTTCGTCCTCGGCTATGCACTGATTCCGGTGGTGATAAGGCATGTCCAGCGTGTGCTGGACGAGCCGAATCCGGCAAACGCCTCGCGTTGCGGCTTGTGGCTCGGGGTGGTAGCTGTCATAAGCTCCCACTGTGGAGTCATGGCAGTTATCATCGCCCTCTTGATGTGGTTCTTCAATATATTCACAGCCGGGAACAGGAGGAAAAGAGCTGTATATTTCGTGGCCGCTTTGCTGATATTCACTCTTCTCAGTTCATTCTGGATACTCCCGGCATTCCAGTCTGAAGGCCTTGAATCCGCAATAGACCGCAGCGACCTCGAGGCGTTTCAGACCCAATCAACATCAGCGGCCGGTGTCGGCGTTTCGGTCCTCGGGATGTATGGGTTCTGGAAGAATAAACTGGACCCGCTTCTTCCCCGGTCCGGCTTGCCCCTGTGGCCGGCTTTCACGGCAATCTTCGCGGCTCTTTCCATAATCGGACTGGTTTTTAACTGGAGGAACGGCGAAACGGGCGCAGTGGCAAAAGTGATGCTCGCCGTTTTCATTATCGGTTTCTTCCTGTCCCTGGGCTCAAGGGCACCTCTTACGGGAGGACTCTTTGGATATCTTTTCGATCACTTCCCGGTGATAAAAATGTTCAGGGAACCCCAGAAGTTTACCGCTCTAATCGCACTTTCCTACTCCGTACTGGGTGCCCTCGGTCTCGAGAAGCTCCTTATGCCGGCAAAAAGAGACGACCCCCGTGCCGGGATTGTACGAACCGGCGCGTTTATCCTCGTTATTCTCTTAGTCTTTGCTTACAGCTACCGAATGTTAGGAGGTCTTTGGGGTGAAGCGAAACCTGTAAAATACCCCGGCTCATGGTCGGAAGCCAGGAAGCTGCTCGATAATGACCGGGGTGACTTCAAAGTGCTTTTTCTGCCGCCATACTGGTACATGCGGTTTGATTTCGAACAGGGCGACCGCACGGTAGCGTCCCCTCTTCCATACTACTTCAGTCAGCCGGGCATTCCGCTCTTCAGGGTTGACGTGGGAAGATTCAAGTTGAACGAGCAGAGCACCGACAGGTATGTCAGGTCGGCTCTCCGGGAGGCTGAAAACAACTCCAACCTGGGCGCTTTGCTCGCCCCTCTGAACGTCAAGTATATTATCTTCGCGCGATCGGACGGCAGCGAATATCTCGAGTATGTTCTTGATCAGAACGACCTGAAAGTGGTGAAGCAGTGGCCTGACCTGGTGCTGCTCGAAAACAAGGCAGATGCCCCACACTTGTCGCTGGCGTTCGACAGAGGCACGTACAGATCCTGGGCCGAGGTGGGACGTGTCGCCGGAGACGGAGTGCTTCTCGGTTCATACCTTGAGGAAGGTGAAAAAACCTACATTCCCGAACGCTCCGGCTTACCCCTGAGAGAAGGATCGAGCAGCACCAATAAAATCGAATTTCGCTTTCCGGACACGATACCACCGGAAGCCGCGGCACCGGGTGAGACCTGGCTGCTTCTCGGCGAACCCTATGATAAGAAATGGAGTTTGAACGGCGCCTCCCCCCTGGAGCAGTTGGGAGTAACGTGCGCTTTCCAGATCGATTCCTCGGTCAAAGGTAACCAGGTGATTGAGTATAAAAACGGATCTCTTGCAGCCGGTTATATCATCAGCCTGGCTTCATTGCTCGTTTCGATATCACTGGTTATGCTCGGAACCTTGAAACACAGACACGGGAAAGTGAAATATGAAGAACAGCCGGAGCCTGAAGATAATGGGTAAAAGCGCCGGAAATCGCGAGAAGTTCAGGATACTTGCTTTTAACTGGCATCCTCCGCATGGGGTGATTACAGCGGGAGGGTTCGTACGCATCCGCGAAATTTTCAAGAAAACCCCTGAAGACGTTGCCCTTGATTTTTTCGACAACGACCCTTCAATCCTCTCAGATGTCGGCAACAGGAACGTTTGTGTGCATGAGTACCGGATGCCGCGGGCGCTCAGGGGACTTGAAAAGAGGTTCTTCCTTGTCGAGCGGGTCATTGAATGGCTGCTCTCTTCTCTTTCTATGTCGGCGGCAGGTATAGCACTCAAGATCAGGGGCTATCGCTTCGACGCCGTTTACGTACCAAGCTCCGAACAGGTGCCGGCCCTGCTGGCCGGCATCGTAGCCAAACGGGTGTTCCGCATACCGCTTATCGGGTGCAATATGAACATCGAATATTATTCATCTTTCGCGAGGAAATTCGTGGTAATGCTTCATAACCGGACCGACGCGATCATTACACTCTCTGAAGATCTGGCGAAGACGCTTGCGGCCAACGGCGTCAAGGCGCCGATTATGATAAATGGAGTAGGTCTGGATACCGGCCCGATTAAGAGTTCGGCAGAAAGTGCGATCAAGCGCAAAGAACATGAAGCCATATTCGTTGGAAGACACTCCTCGACAAAAGGCATATTCGACCTGGTGAAGATATGGAAAATCGTAACCGCGCATATTCCTGACGCGACCCTCATAATGGTGGGAAGCTGCAGCCCCGGGAACATGGCGAAGCTTAGATCTCTTATCAGCGGATACGGTCTGGAAGACAGGGTGGTACTCAAAGGAACCGTCGACGAAGAGACGAAGTACAGATTAATCAGAGAATCTAAGTTATGCCTGTTTCCAAGCTATCTCGAGGGGTGGGCGATAACCCCGCAGGAAGCACTGGCATGCGGGCTGCCGGTGGTCACTTACGATCTGCCGGTTTACGAGGAAAATATAAGGCCGTGCGACGCGGTGGTCACCGTACCGGTGGGGGAATTTGAGACGATGGCTGAAAAGGCAATCGAACTTCTAACCGACGGCAGATATGCTGAGTATGAGGATATCGGGCCTCCCTTTGTGGAAAAGTTCCGCTGGGACGATGTCGCCCAAAAAGAGTTTCAGTTAATAAGGGACGAAACCGGACTGCTTTGACCTGTAATTGATACCGACCCGGACATGTTGTCCGGCGCCACAACTCGGACCGGCATATGACAACACTGCAAAATACCTTCTGGAACTCTATATTCAGGGCAAAAAGGCATGTTCCGGAACCTGTCAGGGAAGGGCTCAGGAGAGCCGCGGTGTTTTGCCGCAAGGTTGCCGGGGCTAGAAGGAGCTTCGTCTTTCGCGGAAAGGAGTACAGGTACTTCTTTCACCCTTACAACCTGTCCTGGATGAACGAAAGGGCGGTGGAGATACCGGTTATAAGAAGTGAAATGAGCGGCTTTGAAGAAGACGCAATTCTTGAGGTCGGGAATGTACTGTCTCATTACGGAGCGGTAAGTCATGAAGTGCTGGATAAATACGAACAGGCGAACGGTGTGATCAATGAAGATGCAGTGGATTACGACCCCGGCAGAAAATACGACATGGTAATCTGCATATCAACCCTCGAGCACATCGGCCGGGACGAGAACGGTGAGCACGGTGCGAAGGCGCTGGCGGCGCTCGACAACATTGAAGGCCTTCTCAAGCCCGGCGGAAAGCTGGTTGCGTCCGTACCGATCGGACACAATCAGGCTGTCGACGATCTTGTATTAAGGGAAGACAGGCTTTTTAACTGGATATCCTTCATGCGGCGCACCTCAAGCAACAACCAGTGGGAAGAAACTGATAGTCACTCCGCGCTCTGCGCCGCGGAAGAGGGCCGTTTCCTTGGCACAAACGCAGTCGCGATATTCTCGATAGTAAAGGACCATGAAGATGAAAAGGGTGCGTAGGCTTGCGCTTTCTTAACCGGTTAAGTGAATACTTGAGACAACGGCAGTACAGGCCGTTGTGGCACGCCTTGTCCATACTGGTAATAATCGTTGCTTCCTGGGGCCTTTTTTACACCCACTTCTTCTCACGCGGCACATTGATGTATGTGGATATGTCATTCCCGACGTCGGTAGGCCGCAACATGGAACTGTACAACCACATGTGGTGGCAGTACGGAAGCGTCATGAACATCTGGAACGTTCAGAGGTTGTTCTGGTCTTACCCCCTGTTGTTTATCTGCAAAATCCTTGGACTGTCGAGCGCATCGTATCTTCTGATACTCTTCTCCGGAACCCTGGCGCTGGCGGGTATCTCCATGTATATACTGGCTTTTTCACTGCTCGGAGCCTGGGGCCTGGGCCGGAAGAAGACATCCAGCCTCTTCATCGGTTCGGTTCTCGCCGGAATTATATACATGTATAACCCCTTTTCCCTTGCGCACCTGTGGCCATATTTCGGTTACCCGGGCTACGCCCTGCTGCCGCTTGCCTTCTGGCTGCTGAAAAAAGCCGTCGACAACCGGAGCACCGGGTACACAGTAGCTCTTGCCGTTGTCATTTCGCTCGCCTCGACCGGGCCGATATGCATTATCTGGTTCTGGTTGATGATTTTCACTTACCTGATGTTCGACCTTGGGCTGAAAAGGTTCAAGAAGAAAGAGGTGCTGGCCGACTTAAAGCTGTTCGGCATAACGATCGCGGTGTACGCGGGCATCGGCATGCTCTGGATCCTGCCCTACCTGTATTCCCTGCTGTCCAGCAAGCCCTTTGTCCCGTCCTATGTGCCGAGGCTTACGCAGTCCGCAATGGATTCACTTTCCGGCGGCAACACCATCGTAAGCAATATGCGGCTGATTTCAGGCTGGGGCATGCCTTTCGATATGAGCCCGTCCAACTGGTTCTGGACGATACTCAGTTTCGCGCTTGTCGTTACCTCGATCGTCGGGTTCGCTTTGCTCCTCAAGAGACGAGGCGGAAAACCGTCCGCGGTCTACTGGGCCTCTGTTTCGGTTGCGGCTATCGTCCTCGCTACAGGAACCTCGTCAATAATACGGGGGCTTTACAGTTACATAGTGCTTGGCGCCCCCCAGGCATCAGCTTACGGCTGGATCCTGAGATCACCTGACAGATGGCTTGTTTACGTACCGATCTTTTATGCCCTTATGTGCGCATTTGTGACGGCAAGGCTTATAGAGGGAAATATACCGGCCGGCAAGGTGCTGGCAGTAGTGGTCATCGCTGTTCTAATCATATCTCTTCTGCCTGTAACCATCGGGTTCGCTACAAAAGTCTATGACTCCACTGATATCCCGGAAGACTACGCGCAGGTAAACGAGTTCATTGAACAGAAGGCGGGCGATAATGCGAGGATCCTCTGGATGCCTTTCTTCAGAGACGGCTTCAGGTTTTACTGGGCTCCATATAAACGGATCGGTGCATTCTACACATATTCATCGAACCCGTCGATAAACGACCTCCAGAACCCCTACAATCTCCATTCCTACTTCTACTGGCTTAACACTCTTCTTTCGGGAACAGCCGCGCTGGGTGACGCGGTAATAACTGAATATGACCTGATGCTGGGAAACGATATAATCGCGAGATTATTGGCTCCTTTTGCCCCCGAATATCTGATATTTGACAATTCGGTCCCCGGTTTCAGGTTCGGGGACGTTTTCACTACGGACAGGAGTCTTGAGCTCGCCGATAAAACGGAGTGGCTGGACGTCTTCCAACTGCTGTACGGTCCTGAACATATCCGCGCCGCGACCAACACAATCATGGCAAACGACTTCTATGACAATCTTTCCGTGAGCCGGGCGATGACACCCGAACATTTTGAGAAAATCGCTTTTATCGACGACGATCTGGCTCTGGGGAAAAAATACGGCGCCGTCAGCCTCATGGACCACCTCGAGCCGGTAAGCAAAAACGGAGGTTTTGAAGAAACAGACCGGTCCGGTTTTACCTCCCACTGGCTCCCCGAAGACTTCTCCAGAGGCACGCTCATGCATACTGATAATACCGTGAAACGGGACGGTGAGGTAAGCCTCAGGGTACTGAACAGGGACGCATACGATCTCGGGATAAACTGGATTCACGGCGCCCCCATACCTGTTACTCCCGGATCGATCTATGTGGTTGAATCCTCGGTCAAATACCGGAACTCCGAATGGACCCACATCGTGGTCGAAGGCCGCAAACAAGCTACCGGGGAGTGGGTTCGCCTCGTATACTGCCCCACTGTCGGGTCGGGTACTTCAAAGTGGAAAGACTACCAGTCTTCTTTTTACGTACCGGAAGGTATTGACTCCATACGCGTCCGCCTCGCGGCCGGATGGGTCAAGGATACAATGAAAGGCCCGGCGGTAAGCTGGTTCGATAACGTCCGGCTCTCCAAAGTTAATCCCACATTGTACTGGGAAATGGTAGAGCGGGGAGATCCGCCTGTCGTAACAAGCACACAGGTCAGCCCCGAGAAATATAAGGTCACCGTGAAGGGGGCTGAAAGACCTTTCGTCCTCGTAATGTCCGAGGCATACGACGCGATGTGGGAAGCGAAGGTGGAAGGCGGGAAAACGGTCGATGCCATACCACTGTATGCCACGATCAACGGTTTCCCCATCGACAAGACCGGGGACTATACCATAACCATCGAATACGCATCTCAGAAATGGTTCACGATGGGGCTTGCCGTTTCCCTTCTGTCACTGGTTCTCTGCCTTCTCTACCTTGTTTACTGCTGGGAGAGAAAGACCGGAGCGTTCGGCAGGGCAAAGACGCGTATGTCCCCGGGGGAAATGCCGTGGGCGAGAACTGCATTGGGTAAGGTGGTAATAAATAAGAACACCCTAGGCACCCTCTGTGTTGCCGCCGTTTTCACGCTTCTATGGGCCTTCATGAGCTTCAGCGGTGCCCTGTTTGCATCCCTGCTTCTCATTTGCCTGATATGGGGAGTCGACTCCAGATACGCTTTTATTGCTTCGCTGTTCCTCCTGGTTCTATGCCCGGTTTTCATGGTATTGGGCGAGAATGGGCTGGGTGATCTTGCTGCTCTCTGGGCATTCCTATTCCTGGTCGTAGGCATGTTTCTGAGTGTTGTCCGACGGTCAAGGGGGCCCAACTGGGATTAACCGGTGACTCCATTACCGAGAAAAGCGGATTGGCGAACCGCGAGGTGTCTTTCAGCGTCTTCGCAAGATGAGGAAAACTTCACCATAGAAAAGAAGCCCTTGAACAAGGGCCTCTCTCATGTGTTAATTGTATTCGCCGCTCTCAGATGGAAGTAGTCGGCTTGGGAGCGCCTCCGCCGAAACCGCCTCCGCCTGACATGCCGGACATCATAGCGCTCATGATCGAGCTTATCATCGCCGGGTCGATCATTTCCATCATCTTCGGAATAACCGCACCCATAGCCTGCCCTATCGCCGCCATATCCATAGTTTTCATCATCCTGTCCATGAGGGGTACCATGCCCTCAATCATCGCCGCGATGTCTATCCTGGTCATAATCGACTCTACAGCAGGCATCATTTCTTCCATCATATTTGTCATCATCGTCGGATCAATGGACTCCACTATCCCGGCGAGCAAATGGCTGTTCTCGCCAACCGCTTCCATCAGCCCGGCTATGACCGACGGATCCATACCCTCCAACAGACCGGAGACGAGATCCTTATTCATCATCAGGCTCATCATCCTACCGGTAAATTTTCCCGCGGTCCTCATCAACGACATACCTTGTACCTCCTTGTAACTCGGAACTCCTGACTATTCCATCCCCGCTCCAGGGACTATTACTTCCGAAAGCCGACGAACCATCAACATAGAACTGCTTATTTAGTCCAGAGACCAGTGCTTGCCGGTAAGTTCAGGTACATTTCCTTCTTGTGTTCAATGGGTGAGTATTGTGGAACAGATTATATAAGCTCAAAACCTTTATGTCCAGCTATTTGACACCGTGTCACCACTAAACTGTTCTTTTGATAACCTAGTACTGAATAATCGGTTAATTAGGTATCGCATATCAAGTGTTGAAGTAATCATATCGATTGCCTGTTCGGGCATCTTTACCCGGCACCATGTTAATTACCCTGGGTACTTATCGTCGATGAACGTCGCGTTCTTCGAGAGCTCGACGACCACTTTCTGCATCTCGGGGATGATCTTGATGTTCCTCATG
>JAFGMY010000115.1 GCA_016927325.1 Actinomycetota bacterium
CCGGTTTCGTAAATCTGGAGTGCTGCCTTTCGACGACCGGTTCTCCCGTAGCCGGGAAGGAGTTTTGTTTTCGAGGTCCGCCGGAAAGCGCGGCCGGTCTTTTTTCGGCTGGAGTGGATGTGGTGTCGCTGGCAAATAACCATTCCAAGGATTACGGAACCGCCGCTCTCGTGGAGACCTTCTCGAACCTTCGGGCAAACGGTGTTAAATGGTGTGGGGCGGGAAATAACAGTGCCGAAGCTTTTGCACCCGCGATCGTAGATGTCAGGGGCCAGAAGATCGCTTTCCTGGCGTTTAACGGGATTGTGCCTTCCGGATGGCCCGCAACCGCTTCCGAACCGGGTTGCGCTACCACCTGGGACAGGGGTCGTGTTTCTGAAACCATCGCCGCAGCTGATTCGACGAGCGATTACGTAGTTGCGTCTTTCCACTGGGGAGTGGAACTCGATACGTCCCCCAATGTAAGCGAGATGGAGCTTGCGCACCTTGCGGTGGACAGTGGAGCGGATCTGGTGCTCGGTCATCATCCTCATGTCGTTCAGGGTTTCGAACTCTACAAGGACAGATTGATCGCGTACAGCCTGGGAAACTATATTTTTGGACCTCCCCGGGAGATATCCGCCAAGACACTTACTCTGGTTGTGCTGCTTACCCCGGAAGGGCTCGTTCAGGCCAAGCTTGTTCCGATGCATATAAGCTCCTGCCGTCCGGTTCAGATGACCGGTGGTCCCGCACAGGCCTGGATAGACGCCGTCGCCGGTTATTCAAGACAACTCGGGACAGAGGTATCCTTTAGAGGCGGATACGGTTTCATAGAAGGTGAAAGAAAAGATTGGTGCCGGGTATTTACCCGGCACCAGAGAAGATAATTATGCTCGAGCGCAAAGCCGAAGATTTCATTAAAAAGTACGGTATGCCGGTTACCGGTGACAGGGTTGTAGTAAGTGTTTCCGGAGGCCCTGATTCACTGGCTCTGCTTCTATACCTGGAAGAGCTTGCCCGATCCATGAAGCTGGATCTCCATGTGTTTCATCTCGATCATATGATAAGGGGTGAGGAGTCCAGACGGGATGCACAGTTCGTAAGGTGTTTCAGTGAATCCAGGGGCTTGCCTGTAAGAGTAGTAAGTGAGAACGTGGCCGGACAGGCTCCCGGGTCGGGACTTTCAAAGCAACACTTCGCAAGGGAGGTAAGGCTTGCCCGCCTAAGCGAATATGCCGACGAAATCGGCGCGTCACGAATCGCGGTGGGACATAACGCGGATGACCAGGTCGAGACTTTCCTGATGCGGATCATCCAGGGAACCGGCTTAAAGGGTTTAAGCGGGATGGCTCCCGTATCCGGAAGAATAATAAGGCCTTTTATCGGGATATGGCGGTCCGAGATAGAAGAGTATCTTGAAGAAAAAGGGGTTGAACCGGTTATTGACTCCAGCAACTTGAAGGAGCTCTATTTGCGCAACCGGATACGCCACCGGCTTGTCCCCTACCTTGAAAATGAGTTCGGGCCTGGAATAAAGCCGGTCATTTTAAGGGAAGTGGACTCTCTCGCGCTTGACTGCGATTATGTTCAGGGTCGTGTCTCGGAGGCATTTGACCAGGTGGCGGAACTCGTTGGTGATGACGTCAGAATGGACATCAGCAAGCTTGAGAACCTGCACGATTCAGTCCGGCGCGGAGTCGTACGGGAAGCCTGGTCGCGCGTTTGCCCCACCGGGAGCGGCTTACTCTGGTCACACGTCAACGATATACTGTGGAAAGTCGCTGGCGGGAAGAGTGGGGCGGCGGTGGAGCTTCCGGGAGCTTATGTTGCCGAGAGGGAGTACAACGAACTGATAATCCGTTCCGCCGACATCGAAGAGCCGGCGACGGAGACAGGCGTTAAATATCTCGGTGTTCCCGGTTCAGTTGAACTGGAGGACGGATTCAGCGTTATCGCGGAAGAAGTGAAAGCAGCCGAGATCGTATTCAGTGAGGATGCCTGCGTAGAGTTTATCAAGCCGGGAATCAAATTGCCCCTTGAGCTTAGAAAGCCCCGTCCCGGGGAAAGGTTCCGGCCTTTAGGCTCGGCGGGCATGAAAAAACTGAAGGACTACTTCATCGACATCAAGCTGCCCAGGAGAGAGCGTCGAAACTGTAAGCTTCTGGTCTGCGAAGGTTCCGTGGTGTGGGTGATAGGATTTCGCCTGGATGAGCGGTTTCGCGTGCCGCCGGACAGTGAAAAGGCGATCAGGTTGGAGGTTAGACAGGTGCGGTGACGCAAAGCGCGCGGTTGTTTCCAACCGGTAAGTCTGATCCCGGAATTCGGGATTAAATCATTGCACTACAGCACCGCAGCTAATTAATCAGGAGGGCAGGAGCATGGAGATCGATAAAGTCCTGTTTCCGGAGGACCGGATACAGGAGCGGGTCATGGAGATCGCATCACAAGTATCGGTTGACTACAAGGATAAGGGGTGCTTGATGATAGGCATCCTGAAAGGCGCTTTCGTTTTTCTTTCAGATCTCGCCCGGAACATCAGTTCACCGGTAGAGTTTGATTTTATGGCTTTGTCGTCATATGGATCATCCACCAAGACTTCGGGCGTGGTAAGGATACTTAAAGACCTTGATGCCGACATACACGGGCGCGACGTTCTAATTGTCGAGGACATAATAGATACCGGACTCACTCTTAAGTATCTAATGGGAAACTTGAGTACCAGAGAACCGTCTTCCCTTTCGATTTGCGCCCTCTTGAACAAGGAAACAATCCGGCAGGTTCAATTGCCGATCAAGTATGTCGGTTTTTCAATACCCGACATCTTCGTCGTCGGGTATGGTCTCGATTATGCCGAGCGGTACCGAAACCTTCCGTATATCGCAAGCGTCAAATAAAAAAGGTAAATCAGTCTCAAAATCGAAGTTGAAAGCGTTATATAAAATAGGCGTAAAGGGAATGAGGAGCGATGAGCGGTAATGTGCCGTTATGCTACAATATTTACGTAATATGCAGTTCAGTGACACCGGCCGGACTGGTCGGCTGTTTTATTAATGGGAATAGGTTATGAGGAAATATGCCAAAACCGCCATATTCTGGCTGGTAATACTGTTTTTGATAGTCATTCTGGTATTAAATCCTCCCTGGCAGGATAAAATCGATAATGAAAACCTCACCTGGCTGCTTTCTGAAGTCGACCAGGGGAATGTCAAATCCGTGACTATATATAACCAGGATCTTGTGGTTGAAGGCAAACTGGTTACAAAAGATACCACCGGAAAAGATACTTTCAGGGTGGCCTATCCACAGGATTACGATATAGTGGGGGCATTGAGCAGCAATAAAGACAAAAAGGTCGACATCGAGGTCAACCCCCAGACCGGTGCGGATTACCTCTCAATTATTATCACGATTCTGCCGCTTATACTGATTGCCGGCCTGGTAATATTTCTTCTGCAGCAGATGCAGGGTGGTGGAAACCGTGTGATGGCATTTGGAAAGAGCAAGCACAGGCAGATTTCCAAAGATATGCCCAAGGTCACCTTTGATGATGTTGCCGGGGTTGATGAAGCCGTAGAAGAGTTAATGGAGATAAAGGAGTTCCTCGAGAACCCCGCCAAATTCCAGGCGCTCGGGGCGAAGATACCGAAAGGTGTTTTGCTTTACGGGCCTCCCGGCTCCGGCAAGACTCTGCTTGCCAGGGCTGTCGCCGGTGAAGCGGGAGTGCCGTTCTTCAGCATCTCCGGTTCCGATTTTGTGGAGATGTTTGTCGGCGTGGGTGCCGCCCGCGTCAGGGATCTCTTCGAGCAGGCCAAGGCCAGCGCGCCGTGCATAATATTCATGGATGAAATTGACGCTGTTGGAAGGCACAGGGGGGCCGGGCTTGGCGGGGGGCACGACGAAAGAGAACAGACCCTTAACCAGTTGCTTGTCGAGATGGATGGGTTTGATATCAAGGCGGGCATTATCCTGATAGCCGCCACAAACAGGCCTGACATTCTCGACCCGGCGCTGTTGCGTCCCGGGAGGTTCGACCGGCAGATAGTGGTTGACCGCCCCGATCTTGAAGGGCGCAAAGAGATTCTTGCCGTACACACAAAGGGAAAGCCCCTTTCTGAGGAAGTCGACATCGACGTGCTTGCCAGGCGCACGCCGGGATTTACCGGCGCGGACCTGGCAAATATGGTTAACGAAGCGGCGCTTCTTTCCGCCAGGCACGGGAAGAAAATGATCGACATGATCGAAATGGAAGAAGCTATCGACAGGGTTGTCGCGGGCCCCGAAAAGCGAACCAGGCTTATCAGCGACCGGGAGAAAGAGATAATCGCGTTCCACGAGGCGGGACACGCCATTGTGGCCCACACTCTTCCAAACGCCGACCCGGTCCACAAGATATCGATAATTCCGAGGGGAAGGGCGCTCGGTTACACTCTTACCCTGCCGCTCGAGGATAAATATCTGATTACAAGGCTCGAGCTTGTCGACGAACTCGCGATGCTTCTCGGGGGACGTGTCGCGGGGGAGATGGTGTTCGGTGACGTCACAACCGGGGACCAGAACGATATCGAGCGCGCAACCAAGGTTGCGAGGCAGATGGTTATGGAGTACGGGATGAGCGACAAGATCGGCCCTATTTCACTTGGGCACAGCCAGGAGCAGGTGTTCCTCGGCAAGGATTTCGCTTCTGAGCCTAACTACTCTGATGAGATTGCATATCAGGTCGACCAGGAAGTGCGAAGGCTTGTGGATGATGCTCATACTGAAGCTGAGCGTATTCTAACCGAGCAGCGCGACAGGCTGAACCTGATCGCTAAGATACTGGTAGAGATGGAAACAATCGACAAGGAACGACTGGTCGAACTCCTTGACGGTAATCCCCAGGAGGTTTACAGACGGTATCAAGAAGAGAAAGAAGAAGAAAACCGTGGGGGGACCATCACCAGGGGTAAGCCGGACAGGGAGAAGAAACGGCAGTGGGGCATCAAGAGCCCTAAAAGGGGAGGCGCGACAGGTACTCCTAAACCTGAAGTGCAACCCGATTGAAGTTTTAATAAAGTACGGCACCAAAGTTTGACTCACCTTATATTTTCCTGTTAAAAACTAGCTGAAAGCTCGGTGAAGTTACTGTTTGGAGGAATTGATGGACAGGGAAAAGATTGAAACCGCTGTTAAAATGATTCTGGAAGCTATTGGAGAAGATCCCGAAAGAGAAGGGTTGCGCCTGACCCCGAGCAGGATTGCCGGCATGTATGAAGAGATACTGTCCGGAATGGGGCAAGACCCCATGAAGGTGCTCGAATCGAGATTCGCGGAAGAGCATGAAGAAATGATTATCGTCAGAGATATTCCCCTTTATTCGGTATGCGAACATCACCTGATGCCTTTCATGGGCAGGGCCCATGTCGCTTATGTCCCGGGCCCGTCAGGTCAGATTTCAGGAATCAGCAAGCTGGCGAGGGTGGTCGATTTGTACGCGAAAAGGCTGCAGGTGCAGGAAAGGCTGACCACCCAGGTGGCGGATACCCTGATGGAAGGGCTCGATGCTCTCGGGGTCCTGGTTGTAATAGAGGCGGAACACCTGTGCATGTCGATGCGCGGGGTAAAAAAGCCTGGTTCGATGACGGTCACGTCCGCGGTTAGAGGACTGTTCTACAAGAGCACCGCCAGCAGGGCCGAAGCAATGTCTCTGATAAAGAGGAGTGTCTAGAAGTTGGTGCCTCCCGACAATAAACCTACCGTTGGATCGGGATTCAACAGTTGCCTGATCAGAGTGCAGAGCCTTTCCGACGCGGTGCGGATATTGGAGGACCTGGGGGTTGAGCGCGGCGGCGTTACGATAATGAAAAGCAAGATGAGACATCTGGTGGTGTCTGTTGAAAATATTCAGGCAAGGGCGACGCATATACTTAAACAGGTAATGCTGTCCAGGGGGGGTGAGTGCGCGACACCCCGTGAGGTCTACCTGCTCACAAATGAACCGGTCAAAGTAGTCATGATGGGTACGGTCAATCAGTTCCGGGACGCCATCATCAACCTCCGGTTACAACCATTCGGTCTTTCCAGGCTCGCCGCGGAACTGCAGGAGTTGATAGACGGTGCTGGGTCGGGTGTTACCGGGATGCGCACCATCGAAGCGGGGCGTCACTCTCTTACGGTAGGCGGAAGGACCCTCGTAATGGGTATCCTGAATGTGACACCGGACTCTTTTTCCGACGGAGGGATGTACAACTCTCTGGATGAAGCTGTTTCAAGGGCACACGAGATGGTTGAGGCCGGGGTGGATATTATTGATATCGGCGGGGAATCCACGCGGCCCGGCTCCGAGCCGGTGCCGCCGGATGAGGAACTGAGGCGCACGATACCGGTGATAAAAGCGATTGCTTCTGAAATTGAAGTACCCATTTCAATCGATACCTGTAAGTCGGCGGTGGCAAGTGAGGCCCTGGATGCGGGTGCTGTGATGGTAAACGATATAAGCGGCCTGAGGATGGACCCCGAGATGGTGGCTCTGGTATCCGAGGCTGACGTGCCTGTTGTGGTGATGCACATGCAGGGTGTTCCGCAGAACATGCAGGATAATCCCGAGTACGGCGATGTGGTTCAGGATATCGCGAGGTTCTTAAGGGAGCAGGCTTCAGTTGCGGTAGCCGGAGGTATCTCACGGGAAAAGATAATAATCGACCCGGGAATTGGCTTTGGAAAAACCCTGGATCATAACCTGGAGATAATCAGGCGCCTGGATGAGTTCAAGTCAATTGGTTACCCGGTACTTTGCGGACCGTCGAGGAAAAAATTCATCGGCGCGGTTCTGGGACGGGAAACGGACCAGAGGGTATTCGGCACGGCTGCCACGGTCGCCTTTGCAGTGGACAGGGGTGCCGACATGGTGAGGCTTCATGATATCGAAGAGGTGCTCGATGTCGTAAAGATGTCCGACGCCCTTGCGGGCAGGGATGAGGGGGCGGCTGTCAGTACGGCTCTTTCTCGACCGGACCGGCCCTGAGTGCTTTTCTATGGAGGGGCATTGTATAAGATCAGCGCTAGAGACATAGAGATATTCGCATACCACGGTGTCCTTGCCGAGGAGAAGGAGAAGGGCCAGGTCTTCCTGGTGGACTTCGATCTGGAAATGGACCAGTCCTCGCTTCCGGGAGCGGACGACCTTGAACGGGCGGTGGACTACTCCCTGGTGGTGGATGCGATAGTACGCATAGTTACCGCTGAAAGGCGCGATCTCCTCGAAACCGTCGCGGGCGAAATCTTTGATTACCTCGAATCAATTGATGGAGCGCGAAGCGCCTCTGTAACAGTAAAGAAGCCGCATGCCCCTCTCCCGGTGAAGGCCGGCTGGGTCGGCGTGACCATGACCTCCAGGCCCGTTGATTAACTGGAGCTGTTGGAGAACTTGCACTTTGAGCAAAGCATATGTTGGAATCGGTTCAAATCTGGGCGATCGGCTGACGAACCTCCGGGGTTGCATTTCGGAACTCGAAGAGAGTGATGGCATCCAGGTAGTCGCTGTCTCATCGGCTTTTATGTCGAAAGCTGTCGGCGTGACCGACCAGCCGGATTTTCTTAATGGTGTGGTGGTTATAGAAACCGATAGAAGCCCTGGTGAACTACTGAAACTGCTGCAGGAGATCGAACGAAAATATGGCAGGAAAAGGTACAGGCGCTGGGGTCCCCGGACCCTGGACGCGGATATCCTTCTGTATGATAATGCGAGAATCGACGAGCCTGACCTCCAGATACCTCACCCGATGCTGACCCACAGACGTTTCGTCCTGGAGCCACTGCTGGAGATCGAACCGGAAATCTCTTTGCCCGACAAAACCCCGTTGAAGGAGTATCTGGGCATGATCGCGGACAAGCAGGATGTTTGGCGTGCGGGCGGGATCCGGCGCTCTGAGAAGGATGAAAGGTGAGCGGGTTTATGGAAAACACTGCAATAATCGGAGCTGGAAAAGTGGGTACAGCGATCGCGATAGCGGTTTCCGGTGCCGGCTACAGCGTAACCGGGGTGGTCGACACCGATTCTTCAGCCGGAGAAAAGCTGGCGTCCCTTACCGGGGCCCGGCTGCTTTCAGATCCGGGGCAAGCCTGCCTCAACGCAGATCTTGTGATTGTTACCACTCCGGATTCATTGATCGCGGCGGTTTGCGAAGAGATCGGGAAGGCTTGTGCCGACCTGCGGGGCAAGAAAGTCATGCACATGAGTGGAGCGCTGTCCCTGGAAGTTCTGGAACCGGCGGAAAGAAAAGGGGCCGATGTGCTGTGTATCCATCCACTTCAGACATTCGCCGATCTTGAGGGCGCGGTAAAAGCTTTGCCGGGATCCAGGTTTGGTGTTACCTGTGCACCCGGGTTTGAGTCCTGGGCCAGGGGCTTTGTCGAGGCAATCGGTGGAACGATGCTGCCGGTCGACGATTCCGACAAGGTGCTCTATCATGCCGCGGCGGTAATGGCGTGCAACCTTATTACGATGGTAGTCTTCGGTGCGGAGGTTCTGTATCGCGGTCTTGGTTTTACCCCCGATGAAGCAAGAACCGCCTTCATGCCCCTGCTCAACGCCACGGTCGACAACATCGAGAGGCTGGGGCCTTCCCAGGCTCTGACCGGCCCGCTCTCCCGCGGCGATGTTTCCACCATCGGGATGCACCTGGGGGAGCTGAAGAGAGTTGATCGCGAACTGTTATCGCTTTACCGGGAAGTATCGATATGGGGTCTCAAGCTGGTTGAGGAACAGGGAACCGCCGATGAGGAGAGCATCCAGAAGATGCGTGTTTTGCTTGAGGAGTTCTAGATTCCCCTTATGTTGGGCGCGTCTCTCAGCCGTGCATTGTCGGAATGTTAATCGATGTTTGGGCGCGTCTCTCAGGCGCGCACGATTCACACGGCCCTACACAACTTTGGGCGCGTCTCTCAGGCGCGCACGATTCATACCGCTGAGAGCCCTCGTCCGAAGGCTGGGACACCGGGGTTAAACAACATAAGAAGGGTCGCCGGTGTTTTCATAGAAAAGATCGTTTAGGCTGGTCGTATTCGAACCGGAAGCAGGTGAATGTTCCGGGGAAACGGGTGTTGAATGGAGATAGTGAAAAGCAAAACGAAGATGCGGGAAATAGTCGAGGATGAAAAGAGGAAAGGCCGCGTTGCGGGGTTGGTTCCGACAATGGGATATTTCCACAAGGGTCATCTGGAACTCATGAAAAAAGCGTGCTCAGAGTGTGATGTTGTGGTGGTGAGCCTGTTCGTGAATCCAACCCAGTTCTCGGAGGGTGAGGACCTCAAGGCTTATCCGCGTGATTTCGAAAGGGATTGCCGCCTTGCAGAGAGAGAAGGCGTCGATTATATTTTTGCACCCGAAAAAGATGAGATGTACCCGGACGATTTCCTGACAGAAGTGAAAGTGAAGGAAATTTCGGAGGTGATGTGCGGCGCATACCGGCCGGGCCACTTCACCGGTGTGGCGACGGTTGTGGCCAAACTGTTTAATATCGTCCCCGCGCAGAGGGCTTATTTCGGCCGGAAAGACGCACAGCAACTGGTAATAATAAGGAAGATGGCCCGCGATATGGATTTTCCGGTCGAAATAAACGCGATAGACATTGTACGGGAAAATGACGGCCTTGCAATGAGCAGCCGGAACAGTTACCTGAACCCTACCGAAAGGCGGGAGTCGATAGCGTTGTTCCATTCGCTGGTTGAAGCCGGGAAACTTATTGATTCCGGCGAACGGGACGCCGGTGTAATCAAGGCCGCGATGGAAGAGGTTGTCGCGCGCTCGCCTGTCATCAACCTTGAGTATATAACCATCTGTGATAATATCTACTTAAAGCCGCTGGATGAACTGTCGGGACAGGTTCTGATAGCGATAGCGGCTTATGTCGGGAAAGCAAGGTTAATTGATAACATAGTGGTTGATTTGGAATGAGTGAAAAAATACCGAGATACAGAAAAATGCTGAAGAGCAAAATCCAGCGTGCGATAGTAACCGATGCTGATATTCACTACACGGGAAGCATTACGATCGACCGGCGGCTGATGGAAATCGCCGACTTGTATCCTTACGAGCAGGTGCATGTTTGGGATGTCGATACAGGCAGCCGTGTAGTAACTTATGTCATCGAAGGTGAAAAAGGCTCCGGCGAAATATGCATGAATGGAGCGGCGGCCAGGCTCATACATACAGGAGACCGGGTGATAATAGCTTCTTTTATCTCCCTTTCAGAGAAAGAGGCTGTAGAGTATCATCCTCGAATAGTTTTTGTTGATGACAAGAACCGTGCCGAACTGCTCGAAGACCACCTTACGGCCGACGACTTTTGCTGACTTCTCCCTCGTGACCTGGGACTCTGAAATCATTTAAGAGGTACCGATGGACTTATCTGATATCGAACCGGAAGCCGGTGGACAGACGGGCGGTCCGGAACAGGATGAAGAAGATATTGCCCGGGAGATCGGCAGGCTCAAAAAACAATTGAACGCCGTCATACTGGTTCACAATTACCAGCGCTCCGGGGTTCAGGACGTTGGAGATTTTCTGGGCGATTCACTGGGCCTGGCACGGCAGGCGGCCTCCACTGATGCCGATGTAATCGTGTTCTGCGGAGTGTATTTCATGGCGGAGACCGCGTACATGCTCAGCCCCGAAAAAAAGGTGATACTGCCGGATCTGAACGCGGGCTGCCCGCTGGCCGATATGGCCGAGGCGTGCGACGTGGCAGAGATGAAGAAGAAATACCCGGGGGCTGAGGTGGTATGCTATGTCAACAGCTCGGCTGAAGTCAAAGCGGTAAGCGACTACTGCTGTACGTCTTCGAATGCCGTTGAAGTCGTGAAAGCGGTCGGAAGCGACCAGGTGATATTCATTCCAGACAAGAACCTCGGGTCCTACGTTGCCGAAAGGGTGGACAAGGAAGTCATTACCTGGAACGGTTTCTGTGTCACACACGAGTGTATCGGAGTCGAGGATATCGAGGCGCGGCTGAAAGAGCACCCTCGCGCGGAAGTGATCGCCCACCCCGAGTGCCGGCCTGAAGTCCAGGCTGTCTCCCAGCACATTTGCAGCACTTCTAAAATGAGCGAAGCGGCCCGAAACTCTGAAGCGGTGGAGTTTATTGTGGCGACCGAGTCGGGCATGCTTTACCCGTTGAGGAAAGCGGTCCCCGGGAAAAGTTTCTACGCTCCCGTTAAAGACCCGTTATGCCCGAATATGAAACTGATTACTCTGCCCAAGGTGCTGAAAGCCCTGCGCGGGATGGGACCGGAGGTTACCGTTCCGGAGGATATAAGGGTCAGGGCGCTCGGAGCTGTCGAAAGGATGCTTTCCCTCGGATGAATATTCCACGTTACCTGATGTCTTTCGGCACCGAACACATTCCATCGGTGGAGTGCGATGTGCTGGTGGTGGGTAGCGGCGTGGCCGGTCTATCGACCGCGCTGAAGTTGTCAAGGTTCTCCAAAGTCCTGCTGGTGACGAAGTCGGGTCTCCAGGTTTCATCCACGCGGCATGCCCAGGGCGGGATAGCGGCGGTCATTGACGAAAGAGACACGCTTGAGTCCCACATAGAGGATACTCTGGTGACCGGCGTCGGCCTTTCTGACCCCGGGGCGACGGAAGTTCTCGTGCGGGAGGGCCCCGAGTGCGTCAGGGAACTTCTGGAGCAGTACGATACCGATTTCGACATGTCCGGCGGCCGGTTGGACCTGGCCAAAGAAGGGGGACACTCGTTCGCCCG
>JAFGMY010000116.1 GCA_016927325.1 Actinomycetota bacterium
GGATTCGAACCAGCGTAGGCTGCGCCAACGGATTTACAGTCCGCCCCCTTTAACCACTCGGGCACTCCCCCGCAAACAGTGGAAAATAATAACAGCACCATTCAAATCAATCAAGAAGCATTTGCATATTAGTTATTAAAACAGTTGCCCATTACTGTCATTATCCCTCTCGGGAACATGTATTTCATCTCCCAGGGCCGCTTGCAGCATTTTCTCAAACATCCGGGCGTTTGTCGGCGCCTGTCCTTTATAATGGTTATTGAATATAACAAACGTGCGCTCGCTGCCGCGACTTAAATATTCGATTCTGGGCACCCACTCCAGAAGCTCATCCTCGCTATAGACATAATCATAGCGTTCCCATGATTGCCTTCCGCCATCCCACCAGGTTTCATGGTTTCTTCCGTGAAACCTCACATACCCTGTACCGCCGCTAATCTCGCAGCGGGGAGACATCAGCCCTTTCAGCCTTGGTTCATCCACACAGCAGTAGCCTAACCCGAGTGATGACAACAACGCGAAAGTCTCGTCCGTTTCCCACTGGCAGTTCCTGAACTCGACTATGGTGTTTACGCCTTCCATTCTGTCAGCAAGCACTTTGAGGTAACCGCGGTTCTCCTCTGTATTCTTGAAGCCCCAGGGAAACTGGGCAAGGACACAACCAAGCTTGCCATGGTCCTCAAGAGGCCTCAACGCGGCTCTGAACCTTTCGTAAACACCCGGATCGTCTCCTATCTCATGAGTCATCCCGCGGTTCGCTTTTACCGTAAAAATAAAGTCTCGCGGTGTCCGCAACGCCATCTTGTTAACACGGTCAGCCGCCGGTACGGCATAGTAAGTCGAATTGATCTCCACTACCGGGAACTGCTCCGAGTATTTTTCCAGCATCGCACTCTGGCTGATGCTTTCGGGATAAAAGTTGCCCTTCCAGTCCTTATAACTGAAACCCGCGGTACCAACGTATATGGTCATGATGCTGTCTCCCGAGTGAGATCTTCCCTGTCATCTCCATGCAGCCCAATTATTGCCGTTCTTTATTCGACCGGCAACTACTCCTGACGGCAGGTGAAGGAGTAAGCTGGATCGGTGTGGTCATTGGAAAGTCTGACCGGTGCCGGTGTTAAGTGTTACACCAGAGCCAGTCTAAAGGCTGGGACACCGGAGTTAAACAGGTATCACACCGGTACCAGTCTAAAGGCTGGGACACCGGGGTTAAACACCATATTTGTGCTTGACCATTCTTATGGCTGTGCCGTCTTTGCAGGTGTTTATGTCCATCTCGTCCATGACTCCTTTTATAAGCTGCAGTCCTCTTCCATGGACGGATAGAGGGGAAGAAGGGCCCGCATCCAGCGCGCACTGCTCGAAACCCTTGCCCGTGTCGGAGATAATGATAGTCAGAGAATCGTCTTCAGCTTCACCTTCCAGACGCATACGGTTATCGATCGGGCAAGCGTGCTGAATAACGTTCTTCAAAGCCTCCTGGGTAGCCAGAGCGATATCGGCGGCCTCCTGTTCAAAACCGTTGGTAACCGCAAAATCCTCAACCCGCATCCTTGCTTTCTTGAGTGATTTCTTGCGGCACGGAAACTCAACTCTTAACTTTTTATTGTTATTAAACGGATTCATTCGTTTCATTCAACGCTGTCTGAGAAGAAGTCTTCGTCGACATAACCCCCAGTAACACCAACATGCTGAAGAGCGCTCCCCAGATTCGAAAAGACTCTGAAAACTTTATCCAGGTTCACCAGTTTAAATATCTTGAGCATCCTTGGATTATCGATCACGAACAACAACTCACCCTGTACTGACTGTATCTTCTGATAGACTTCCAGCAAGCTTCCCAGGCCGCTGGAGTCTATGAACGACACCCCCGTCAAGTCAAGAATAATCTCATGACTGCGATTCCCTTCCTGTTTCAGTACCACTTTTCTGAACAGAGGAACCGTATATACATCCAGCTCTCCGACCGGTGTAATGACGTGATATCCTTCTTTCTCTTCAACTACTATCTCCAATACGGCTCCCTTGCATGTTTAATCGATTTCCCTGGCCGATGATGGCCCTGCTTTGATTATCAGCTACTTTCTCTTCGGCATACGTGAAACCATCACCAGAAGCAAAGCGGCCGCAAAAAACAACAGGACTATGGACTTTCTCTTCTTTTTCTCAGCCCTGCCCGCCAGATCCCTCTTCCTGCGCCGGAACTCGACCGACCGTCTTTTCCCCGGCCCGGCCTTCCGTTCAAGCTCCCGTGGGACTTTTCCGCCCTTCAGCTTTAATCCGGCGGTCACTTTGTCGGCTTTCTTCTGCTCTTTTTTCAGCGCGTGCTTTTTCCGAATGCGGCGGGCAATCATGTTGAAAAAAATACTGAGAACCACCCTTGAAACCGTGTCTTTCAGCCCACGGTCCCTTCGGGGCCTCTTGAACCTGGCCTTAATTTCAGCCGCTCTTTCCAAAACAGCCTCCTATCCGGGAAAACTCGAGACTCAAAACGACTATACTATAAAGGGCAGGGGCTTTCCACATCCCGCGCAACGATTACCCTGCATACCCTTGACTCTGATTTCATACCCCTGTCGTTCAACCAGCAACAGTGAGCAGTCCGGGCAGTACGACGAACCGGCGTCACGGTCCCTTACGTTTCCGAGATAAACATAATCCAGTTTCCTTCGGGCTATATCGTACGCCCGTTGAAGCGTCCCGATGGGAGTGGGTTCTATCTGCATCCTGTAGCATGGAAAATATGCTGAAAAATGAAGGGGCGTGTCCCTGCCCAGGCCGGCAACGAAGTCAACCAACTCCATGATCAGTTCGTCGGAATCATTCAAGGAAGGGATCAGAAGGTTTGTTATTTCGATATGGCATGAGTCCCTGGCCGTCCTGCAAGTCTCCAGAACGGGGCTCAAGCCCCCTTTGACGATTGTCTTATAGAAATCGGGGTCCATGGATTTCAAATCAATGTTCATTGCATCAATGAACGGAAGCAGTTCCTCAAGCGGCTCACGGTTTATGAACCCGTTTGTGACCAGTACGTTCTTCAGGCCTTTCCCGTGGACCCTTTCCGCGCATTCCAGCAGAAACTCATACCATATCAACGGTTCGTTATACGTATAAGCTACTCCGATGGAACCGTTCCCGCCCGCCATCGTCGCAACCTCATCAGAACTCACGCATGTCCCTGAAGCTTTCGAGACCACCATCTGCCAGTTCTGGCAAAACTCACAACGGAAACTGCAGCCCCTGGCCCCAATTGACAGTATCCGTCCGCCGGGGTGGAAATGATAGAGGGGTTTCTTCTCAATTGGATCCAGGTTGCACGCCAATACGCGCCCAAAGGTTTCCGGGGAAAGCACCCCGTTCCGGTTGGACCTCACGCCGCAGATCCCGGTCTTCCCCTCGGCAATTGAGCACTGGTGGGGACAGAGGAGGCATTTCACCCCGCTGTTCTCGAGCTTCCGGTAAAATAACGCCTCTCTCATCTTCGCCCCTCTCGCTTTCAAATTGACCCGCATTATGACGGTCATCGATTCAATATGGAGATTTCGGCAAGGTGGAAGTATGAACCTGCCGTTCACGGGCTGTCTTCTAATTTGCGGGGCGGCTCCTACAGCAATTTGAGTCCGTGCAGTACACCTGCGATATCCTCGCGGCACGCGGGGGACACCGAAAGCAGAGGGAGCCGCAGTTCATCAGAGTCTATCACCCCGAGCAGCTGCATCGCCGATTTGGCGGGTGCGGGATTAGGCTCTCTGAACATGGCCCGGATAAGCGGTAAAAGATGGTAGTGAATCGTCCTTGCCTCGTTTATGTCGCCACTCTTAGCCGCTCTATACAGCGAAAGGAACTCCTCAGGCAATACATGCGCGCTGGCCATTACGCCGCCGTGCCCTCCAAGGCAACAGATTGAAAACAGCAGGTGGTCTTCACCGGCCAATACCGCGAAACCGCTGGTTCGCGAAATGATGCTCATGGTCTGGTTGATATCACCACTCGCATCCTTAATTCCTGCGATGTTCGGGATTCCAGACAATTCAACAACGGTGCTGACTTCAATGTTCCTGCCGGTGCGAACTGGAATGTTGTAGACGATTATCGGCCGCTCGGTGTTTTCAGACACCGTTCGGAAATGCTCGACGATGCCCTCCTGGCTCGGCCTGTTGTAGTAAGGGCATACGATCAGGTAACCGCTCAATTCAATCTTCTCCGCGTCATCAAGCAACTTGATCGTTTCTCTGGTGTCGTTTGTCCCCACTCCGGCGATAACAGGAACCCGACCCCCTGCCTGATCCACAACTATGTCAATGACCTGGATGTGCTCTTCATGAGTAAGGGTTGCACTTTCTCCGGTGGTCCCGCAGGGGACCAGCCCCGTGGCCCCTCCGTCAATTAGATAATCGGTCAGGTTCCGCAGACTTGCTTCGTCTACTTCGCCATTCTTGAACGGAGTTATGTTAGGAACATATACGCCTTCAAACGGTACGTCCGTCAAACCCGGTACCTCCCACTCGCTCAATTCTATCTACGCAGTATTCTTTTAACATTTTATAACTATAACCATACCGGCGCTGAGCGCTGGAATCAATGTATAAATTAAAACAGCGGGCGCTTAAAAATGCAAAGACGCCCGCTGTTCAAATATTCCATTAACTAGAGCTCCCAGTAAGACTTCTGCTCTCCTGAGCTGTAATCGTAAAAACCTTTTCCGGCTTTGCGGCCGATCAGTCCGGCGGTCACCATTCTCTGCAGCAACTCGGGAGGCCAATACTTCGGGTCTTTCGTCTCGTCGAAAATCGCCACCATCGCGTTGTGAAGGATATCGATGCCGGTCATGTCGGCGGTCTCGCACGGCCCCATCGGATGGCCGAAGCCAAGCTTCATGATCTTGTCAACATCTTCCGGTGTCGCAACTCCCATTTCCACCAGTCTTATCGCCGTTCCTGACAGGGCAAGCCCTATGCGGTTGGCGATGAACCCTGCAACGTCTTTCTGGACCACAACAGGCGTCTTGCCGATCTTCTCCGCGAACTCCGTCGCTACCGACACGGTCTCATCGGTTGTGAGAAGGCCTCGAACCACTTCACAAAGCTTCATCATCGGCACCGGGCTGAAAAAGTGCATGCCGACGACCTTTTCAGGCCTCTGTGTAACCGATGCAATCTTGGTGATGGAAATAACCGAGGTGTTGGTTGCCAGAACGGCATCCTTGGGAGTTATGCCGTCCAACTCCTTGAAAACATTCTGCTTCAATTCGAGGTTCTCGAATACAGCCTCTATAACGAGGTCCGCATCCGACGCGGCATCCATGCTGGTCGCTGGTGTGATATTTTCTATCGCCTGTGCCGCCACCTCTTCGGTTATCTTTCCCTTGCTGGCGAACTTCTCCACCGACCATTTGATCGCGTCGAGCCCTTTGTTAACAGCTTCATCGCTGATATCCCTCATTGTTACTTTGTAACCGGCGGTCGCCGCCACCTGGGTTATTCCTCCACCCATCAGTCCGGCACCTACCACAAAGATTTTTTTTACTGCCATTTGTTACCCCCTTGCAATACTTTCATATAAACATTAATTAGCGTCGTTTGTTTCTAAACACGAAAGTTTATCACAATGAAGAGCCATACCATACTCACGAGCCGTTGCCTGTCTTTGACACTGTCCCAAGTGACTTCCATGCCAGAAACACCTCGACGGTGGTGTGCGACACATAAAGGGCGAGAAAGCACGAAAGCAGCGCTATGGAATTGAGCGCGTCGATAAATGTGAGGCCGTAGAGAATACCGACCAGTGCTACAAGTCTAATGAAATAACTCCCCATCAGAATGGACGGTAACATCTGAACAGGCTTTCTTATCGCCCGCTTCAAAACGAAGATCACGATCAGCGAATTCAGCGTCGCAACCGCAAACCCGGCGAAAGCCCCCAGGAAACCCGAAACACCTCCGAATACCGAACAGAGTATCAGGCCCGGAGGGATAACCACCCCACCGGCGACCGCCATCGCCGTCGCAAGTGACTTTTCAAAACTCTCCTTCAATTATTCCCCTTTTGTTCCATTTCCCCGATACGGTCCCTTTCCCGCCCTGACATACAGATCGGCAAATACCGCCGCCACCCCTAAAACCGTCCCGGCAAGCGTAAACCATGGTGATATGCCGAGCAGGCGATCCAGTAAAAGACCCGCGCCGACCATAATACCGATACCGGCGAATATCCTTATAATCAAGCCCGCGTCCGAGAAACCGGCCTCGCTTCGGCCAATATCCCTGCACAACCGGCAAACTCTAGTATTCCTCTGCTTCGCCGGAACCCTTGACCACACCGGAGACTTTCCTTTCACGTTTCATTCTCTTTTCAGCCCTATGCTTTCCCTTCCCGTTGTCACCTTTTATTATGGGAGGCAGCGTGGTAAGCAGGAAACCTCCCACCGCCAACCCGAGAATGACCCATAAAAACTTATTTGACGAAGTAAACTTGAGTGCCAGGCTTGTACCGCAGAGAAGAGCGGTCCAGAAATACAGGAGCAGTACCGCCTGCCTCTGGGAGTGTCCCATGTTAAGCAGCCGGTGATGAATATGCTCCTTGTCGGCGTGAGTAATAGGCCTTCCCTTTCGAAGCCTTCTCAGTATGGCCATTCCTGTGTCGAGAATCGGGATCGCCAGCGCAATGAGCGGGACCAGGAAAGTAACCGCCGCAATACTTTTCAAAACACCCTGTATCGTAACCGCACCCAGAAGGAAGCCCAGAAGCATTGCGCCGGAGTCTCCCATAAAAATACTGGCGGGATTGAAGTTGTAGCGCAGGAAACCCAGTGTCGCGCCGGCCATCACTATGGAAATCAGGGCGGCACCTACCAGATCAGCGCCGACACCCGTCTGGGTTGTGTAATAGAACATGGCCCCGGACGCAATGCAGGTTATCCCGGCGGCAAGCCCGTCAAGCCCGTCGATCAGGTTGATAATATTTATAAACGCCACTACCCATATAAGAGAGACGACCACTGAAAGCTCCGGTGATAAAGCAATTATGGGAGATCCCGGAAGGTTGAGATTCTGTATCTGGACACCCATGGTCACCAGAACCCCGGCAGCCAGAATCTGGCCGAATAGCTTCACCAGCGGAGGCAGGCTGTGTATGTCATCGAGAGCACCGAATACCACTATTATGGTTGCCCCGAAAATTATTCCCAGGAGATCGGTCGAAACCCCGTAGTCACCAAACATTACATACACACCGATACCGGCCATCATACTGATATACATGGCTATGCCGCCGAGCGTAGGGGTTGGATTCTCATGGACCCTTCGGTCCTCGGGAATATCGACAGCGTTCAGCTTGCGCGCGAGTCTCCGGGCGACCGGCGTAAGCAGCAACGCCCCGGCAAGGGCGACTCCAAATGCTATAAAATACATTCCCATATCAATTTTTCAGATCCGGTGACGTGCCGGACTCAATCCTCCATTGTTAACTTCTTTGACTCCACTCCGGCTTCCTCCAACAGGCTCGATGCCAGAGGGTCGGGATAAGTCTCCAGGTAATAAACAGCCGTCAGGCCAGAGTTTATTATCATCTTTGTACATAAAACACACGGCTGGTGAGTGGAGTAGACCACCCCTCCGCCGATGGAAACACCGTGAAGGGCGGCCTGGATAATCGCATTTTGCTCAGCATGAAGGCCCCTGCACAGCTCATGGGTAGTCCCCGGTTCCGCCCCCACTTCTTCCCTGAGGCAGCCGATGTCAATGCAGTGGCCGAGCGACCGGGGAGCGCCGTTGTACCCGGTAGTCAGGATGCGCTTGTCCTTCACTATCAAGGCGCCTACCTGGCGCCGCAGACATGTCGAGCGTCCGGCAACCACCGTCGCTATCTCCAAGAAATACTGGTCCCATGTCGGACGCACAAAAAAACCTCTCTTCTCCACATCTACATCAGGAAATCCGGTCTAAGAACAATAACATAATATGGTTTTCGGTTCAGATCCAAACCCGAACAAGGGGGTATTCGCGCACCCCCGGTTACCTTGCCGGCAGTTCGACAGTAAATGCCGTCCCCTGCCCGACTGCGCTTTTGACCATAATGGTGCCCCCCAGGGTTTCAGCCAATTCCTTACATATGGAAAGGCCGAGCCCTGAACCCCCATGCTTCTTTGCCCTTGATTTCTCGACCCTGTAGAACCTGTCAAATAGACTCGGCAGGAGTTCCGGGTCTATTCCCTCCCCGTTATCCGAGACCCGGATCTGTACCCCGTCTTCTTCAAATCCGGCTGCAAGAGAAACAGTACCACCTTCCGGGGTGAACTTGACGGCGTTATCCATAAGGTTTGTCACTATCAACTCGAGGCGGTCCCGGTCGGTTCTTATCTCAATGGGGGCTGAAGGCAGATCCACATTCAATTCAATGTGTTTGACATCCGCTTTCGGCTTGAAGGTGCTTTCCATTTTGCTCAGGAGTTCAGCTACATCAACCTGCTCCTTTTCGACAATAAGTTCCCCCGCATCGATGCTGGATAGAAGCAACAGGTCGTTTATCACCCTGTACATCCTTTTACTCTCCTGGTTGATTATCCCCAGATAGTGCTTCTGTTTCTCCTCGCTATCGTAAATCCCGTCGAGGAGTGCCTGGCTGAACCCTTCAATACTGGTAAGCGGGGTCCTGAGTTCATGTGAAACGTCCCCCACAAAGTTCTTAAGCATCTCATGGGACGTGCGGACCCGCCTGGCCATCAGGTTGAAGTCCCCGGCGAGCTCCGCGGTCTCCTCGGGGCCTTTCACCTCAACCTCCTGACTGTAATCTCCTCCGGCCATCTTTCTGGTCGCGCTCGCGATCTCCTTGACCGGACGGCTGACCGCCCAGGAAAGATAAACTCCCGCTAACATCGATACCCCCAGGGCGATCGAGCCCGCGATTATTACATACCAGAGAAGAGAAGCAATCGAACCCAACTCCTCAACCGGCTTTACACCGACCAGGTATCCTTCTACATCATATTCAAGCCTGGTCGGTGCCGTTACAAGTAGTGATTCCTTGTTGGTCGGCATGAAGACGAGAGTCTTGACTACTACGTCCTCTTCGTCCGGATCATGTTCGATCTCCACTTTCCTTGTCCCCAGAGGAGGGCCCCGACTCGATTCCACCAGGACATTACCGTCCAAGTCTGTAATAAACAGTTTTGTTTCGGTAACACTCGATTGCGAATCCAGTATCCCTTTGATCAAGCGCAGATAAGCGATGGCCTGAACACCCTCCTGGTAGTTCCGGTTCATGTCATAGTCGGGAACCGCAATTATTGCGCTGAACCGGTCAGTCACTCTCTCTATGTCCTGGGCGATAGCTCCGACCTGACGCTCGAGATTGTTCCTGTCTTTATCCTTGCTGTATCCCGACAAAAAAACAACAAAGAATAAACTGGCCAATACCAGGCATATTATGACAACCAGAAAATATGAGACTATTACTCTCGACCAAAGTGTTCTAAACATCTTTTTCGCTCTTGAACCGGTAGCCTACCCCTCTCACCGTCTCGATATATTCAGGGGAATCGGCATTGTCATGGAGTTTTTCGCGCAGATGCCTTATGTATACGTCAACGCTTCTGGTATCGCCGGTGTATACATACCCCCATACCTTTTCCATAAGCCTGTCCCTCCGAAAAACTATTCCCGGGTTGACCGCGAGAACGTAAAGAAGGTCGAACTCCTTCGCAGTAAGCACTACCTCGCCGACATCCTTGACCTCCACGCGCATCCTCGATTTGTCGATTGTCAACCTGCCCCTGCTTATAACCTCTTCTTCCAATCCCCTTTTCGGCTTTGAGCGTCTCAGGACCGCTTTCACCCTCGCCGAGAGCTCTCTGGGACTGAAAGGCTTGGTCATGTAATCATCGGCGCCCAGTTCCAGGCCGACAATCTTATCGATTTCGGATTCCCGGGCAGTCAGCATAACAACAGGCACTTCCGATGATTTCCTGATTTCTTTCAGGACATCCAGACCATCTATGCCGGGCAGCATGATATCGAGCACTACCAGATCCGGTTTTTCCTCTTTAAAGATATCCAGCGCCTTCGATCCATCAGAAGCAATCAGGACTTCGAAACCGTCTCTCCCAAGGTAAAGCTCAACAAGTTCGGTTATGTTTTCCTCGTCGTCCACAATCAGGACTTTTTCTCTGCTTTCCACCGCGCCCCCGTACCTTTCCGATAAAACAGGCGGTCCATATTTCAAGAATGCATTAACGAAAACCCCGGCTCGTTTCCGATCGTCTATCGCTTTTTAATAAGAATCCAACTGGTGTTCCCTTTGGGCTTACAGGACTGCTCTATCTTGGATTCCTGGATCCGAATACCGAAGTCGGCACTGTTGGAAACGCAAAAAAGCACGTTGAAAATCAGATCCTGTAACCGGCGTCGAACCCTTCCCTTATCGCTTCTATCGCTTTTCTGGCTTCAACACAGTCACCGATACTCATAACCTCTTTGTCATCATAATCCATCTTTTGCGGCAACGCCGCCGACTCATCATCGGGCTTCGCGCCAACGGCTATGACAACGGTATCAGCGGGGCACTCCTCTCTTTGTTTCTCTTCCCCGCCCTTAAGCGTGATTACCGCGCCACCCGTAATCTCGACAACCTTGCGGTTGCGCAGCATCTCAACTCCAAGATTCGCGGCGTCCTGAAGGATTGTCCAGCGGCTTGAAAGGCCTATGTCGGCACCGATCCGCGCCTGCATCTCCAGCACGGTAACGTTCTTTCCTTTTTCAGCCAGATACATCCCCGTCTCGATCCCCACGGCTCCTCCACCTGCAATAACAACAGTTTCGCCGGTCTCGACAACACCCTCGAGAACATCCCATGCATAAACAACGCTGGACGCATCAATGCCCTTGATATCAGGCTTTATCTGGGTAGCACCGGTAGCCAGGATCACCACGTCCGGATCAAGCTCGTCCATAAGACCGGCGTCAATAGTGGTGTCCAAAAGCACTCTCACGTTCTCGATTTCCATCTGGTCTTCGAAGTATTTCACCAGTTCGGCAAACTCTTCACGTCCCGGCGGAACCGCCGCCAGAACACACTGGCCGCCAAGACGGTGAGTTTTTTCACACAAGGTGACCTCATGGCCGCGTTTTGATGCCGTCCAGGCTGCTTCAAGTCCGGCAGGCCCTCCCCCGGCGATTAAAACCTTTTTCGGTTTGTCTGCCTTTACGAGTGGAGTTTCACTCTCGCGTCCTACCCTCGGGTTAACCGTGCAGGTAATCGGCTTGACCATGAAAACATAGTCAAAGCAACCCTGGTTGCAGGCGATACATTTCCTGATCTCGCGCAACTTTCCCTGCTTTGCTTTCGCCAGCATTTCAGGATCGGCTATGAAACCCCTTCCCATGGCTACTAGATCGGCCCTGTTTTCCGCCAGTATCCTCTCCGCCAGCACCGGGTCGTTTATCCTGTTACAGCACGCCACCGGAATGCCTTCCGTTTCAGCCCGTATCCCTTCCGCCAGATAGACGAAAGCGCCCCGGGGAACATTCATGGTTATCTGCGGAACCTTGGTCTCGTGCCAGCCGCCGGTAACACTGATAAGGTCCGCGCCGGACCTCTCAATTTCGACCGCTACGGTCTTCACTTCTTCCAGAGTGTGGCTTCCTTCTACGAAATCAGAGCCCGAAACCCTGCAGATCAAGGGGAAATCGTCTCCCGTGGACTGCCTTATGGCAGCGATTACTTCTTTAAGAAAAGTCATTCTTCCAAAGATGTCACCACCGTAGCGGTCCACCCTCTTGTTGGTAAGCGGCGACAGAAACTGACTCACGAGGTACCCGGCGGAGCATATCAGCTCAACAGCATCGAAACCGGCCTCGCGGACCCTGCCCGCCGCGTCTCCATACATTCGGATAATCTCTTCTATCTCCTGAATCGACAGCGGGCGGGGTTTTTCTCTCGTGTAACGGGAGGGAATATCGGACGCCGAGACCGGCTGTTCGCCTATGACAAAACTAAAAGCATAGCGGCCCGCATGGAATAGCTGCGCCGCGGTCCTTGTGTTACAGCGGTGGATTCGCTCGTTGAACTCCTTCAGGCGGGGAACATATTTATCGTTATCAATCGACGCAAAATTAGGCGCTCCCATGCCTCGCTTATCTATATAAAAACCTCCGGTTACTATCAGCCCCGGTCCCGGGCGGGAGGCCGCCCTCTCCTCATAAAAATCCATGAAGTTGTCGGTTATGTAACCTTCCGACGACATGCCGATATGCATAGCCGGCATTATTATCCGGTTTTCCAGTTGCATAGAGCCGATTTGTATGGGTTTGAATATATTTTCGAAGTCAGCCAATCTGTTACTCCTTTCGATATTTTCCATTCAAGAGCCGATCATACTATTCTATCCAATTATCAGCCGCAACATTGCATTTCGACCTGAAATTGCGGTTATGATAATCTTGTATTGCGATTAAATCCGGTGTCCTAAAATTTAACTCCGGTGTCCAGCCTTTAGACTGGCACCGGTCTAATACCCGGCGCCGGTCAAACTAAAGGAGAGACTTTGATAATCGACGTGCATACCCACATCTTCCCTCCCGATGTTATAGGCAGAAGGGAGATGTACCTGAAAAGAGATATCTCCTTCTGCTCGATCTACGAGAATCCTAAAGCAAGAATGGTAACAACAGATCAACTGATCGAGGAAATGGACTCCTCTGGAATAGATATGGCGGTTGTATGCGGATTTCCATGGAAGAGTCTGGATTTATGCCGTTTCCACAACAACTATATGATCGAAGCCGTTTCAAAGTACCCGGGCCGGCTGATCGGTCTCGCCATGGTAAACCCGCTGGCCGGAAAAGCATGTGATAACGAACTTGAAAGATGTTTTCAGAACGGCCTCTCGGGCGTTGGAGAACTCTCAGCCGACATGCAGGGTTTTAACCTGGATGATTCCACTACCATGGGCAGGATAGTCGGTGCGGTGGACGAGGCCGGATTGTTCATCCTTGTTCATGTCAATGAGGA
>JAFGMY010000117.1 GCA_016927325.1 Actinomycetota bacterium
GACCTTGTCCGCGAGCTTCTGAACACGCGGAATCATCTCATCGGGAAGTCGTGGAAAATCACCCATACTCATAGTTAAGACCTCCTAGACATGGAAACAAACACAAATAGCATTGAGGACACTACCAGAACGAGAAAATAAAAGTCAACAAATCGTAAACGGACAGTAGTGATCATTCTTCAATAGAAGAATAACACCATGTCAACATACTCTAGACAAGAACATGCGGGTGTCTTTGAGGACCTTCCAACTCAAGCTTGACGTGTGCATATTTTCACAATAGCAGACGTTCTTTCCTCAAAACAAAAACGTATCTTGAACAGGTTCTCGCGAAGAAAACCAAATAAAAGGCTATCACAAAAGGTGTCTCGGCTCCAGCACCTGATCTCTGGGAATCTCTTTAAGGTTCTTCCTGCATCTCTGCGCGAAGTCCTGATAGAACTCGGCGTTGGCCCGGCAGTACTCTTCCATTTCCTCATCCACTTTCGCTTTCACTTTTCCGGGCACTCCCATGACTATGCTTCTGGCCGGTATAATGGTGCCGCTGGCTATCACCGAACCTTCCGCGATAACACAGTATTCACCGACTTCAGAAAAATCGGGTATTATGGCTCCCATCCCTACCACCGTGTAGTCGCCGACCTTCGCGCCGTGAAGAATCGCTCCATGCCCTACTGTCACATGAGAGCCTATGACGGTTTCATATTTGGGTCTCACATGGAGCACACAGTTGTCCTGGATGCTTGAACCCTCACCAATTATTATCCGGCCGTAATCCCCCTTTATTTTCGCACCGGGACCTATAAAGCAGTTCTCGCCTATTTGCACATCACCGATTATTACCGCCGTGTCGTCGACATAGCATGAACCGGCGACAGTTGGGATCCTGCCCTCGAACTCAAAAAAACCCATTACTCCTCCTGTATTCAAAACCAAGCTTAAAGCATCTCAAGGTGTATATAGTACATACAATATAATAATAGAGATCCCGGACCGACTGAAACATTTTCTTCTATTGTATGATTACAGCAAATCCTCCATTTTACAGGCGGTCATCAACCACATGCAGGGCACCCCGTTAACAGTCTTGCATATAGAATCGGTTTTCCATCCGGATATGAGGCAACGGCCCGGAGCGGTAACGGTTGCCCCGGGGGAGGGCACCGGGGACTGATTTTTGGAGGCAGAAAATGGTGGAGACAGTGAAATATGGACTTGTGGCGCTTTGCACGGTGTCGTTCATGGCTGTCATGATAATAGTCTGCATGTGATCCGCGGCAGACGGCGGTATGGCCGGCAATGCGAATACTTATTTTAAAGAGAACAGTATAAATAGTCGCGGAGAATATTAGATAACGGATTACTGTCTGAAGCCGGCGTCAAACGATCGTAAAGTTCTCAGCTGCCTGGCGGGAACGACTGTGAATATGAAAAAAGTCCTCAGTCTTCCGGAACGAACTCCAGGGAGATGGAATTAACGCAGTGCCTTGTATTCTTGGAGGTGATTCGTTCGTCGAGAAAGACATGCCCCAGGTGGGCGCCGCAGTTCGAGCAGAGGATCTCGGTTCTTACCCCATCGGGGTCCGGTTTCCGCGCAACCGCATTTTCTATCTCGTCATCGAAGCTTGGCCAGCCGCAGCCTGAACGGAACTTGTCTGCCGAACGGTACAGCGGCGCACCGCATCTCTTGCATTGATATGTTCCGGGTTTGAAGTGATTGTTATACCCACCGCTGAAAGGCATCTCCGTGCCCTTGTGGATAATAACTCTTTCTTCCTCGGGACTCAGTTTCTTTTGTTCAGCCATGATCATGTTCCGGAACTCGAGGTGCTCACAAATGAATAATATTCCTTTTAAACGGAAATTCAACTGTATAAAGGAAAACGTATGCTGAACTCGACAACCGTAAAGCCTTCAAGTATCACCCGTATGTGGGCTTACCCGGAGGTGGATATAGCCTACTCTTCAACTGGTGGCACCTTCGATTGTCTTCCCGAGATGAGAAACGGGTACTTAATAGAAGGTTTATTGCCTCTTTTTTAGAAATTGACAGTGGGAGGCAGAAAAACGTTGAAAGCGATAATGCATATCGATAAGGTACATCCGGTTATTATTGCCGTCATCCTTGCACTCCTGGTGGTGTTGCTTCTACCGTCAGGAGTGCTCTCTGAACTGAGAGGTGAGAATAAAGCGGCTGATTCCGCGGTGAAGCCGGAGACGGGTGCCGACGCGGTTTTATCCATGCTGTCCTGGACAACTGATGACGACGGTACGATAATCCATTTTAACGGGTTCATGTGGGCTTCAGTTCTCAATGAGGGGCAGGTAAACCCCGATTCCCTATTACACTGTAACCGCAGCGGGCGGGAGCGTTCGGCGAAAACACCCTGAAATCTTCTTCTTGAAAGACAAATGACGGCAACTTTCCCCGGGTGTCATATATATTGGATAGAGCGCCCCTTAACGGACCGGTTCTGCGCGAGTTCAGGTCATGCCTGGTGGGGAGCTGAATCGTTTTCAATGAGGCTGGGAAAAAGGTAGAATACCTTTCGAACAAGTAACTCTAAAGCCCTGGGAGTTCTTAGATGCACGTAATCCATTGTACGCGGTCCGGTCTGGTTTCAATCTTGCTGGCTGTTCTTGTACTTATCGGTGCCGTGGCATGCGTTTGCAGCCGGCCGGTCGAAGCGGATCGGTCGGGTTCGCTTGAAAACCTGTTTTTCGATTTCACGGGAATAAGAAGCAGTGGCACCTCGGCGGTTTTGAAAGGCACATTCCCCGAACCGACCGTCACCGGTATAAATCCTGCCTGGGCGGTCAATGCGGGGACGGTTAGGATTACCGATCTGACCGGTACCGGATTTCGAGATGGAGCCCGGGTTTTTCTCGTCGGCTCAACAGGAATGAGTACGGCGGACAGCAGCGCAATCATTGTTGAGGGGCAAAAAGTCACTGTCCATTCGGATATAAAAATAACCTGTGAGTTCGAACTCAAGGGTGCACCTGCCGGCACATACGATGTGAAGGTTGAAAATGAGGACGGCAAATACGGAGAGCTTCCCGGTGCGTTTTCGGTGAAGGACCCAATCGTGCAACCCGGTCCGGCACCTGCATCGTCCGTATGGTACCTTGCCGAAGGCAGCACAGCCTGGGGATTTCACACCTACATCTCCGTTGAAAATCCCAACGACGAAGATGTGGAAATAGAAGTCACCTACAATACCGACAGGGGGCTGGTACCGGGCGGCACTTTCTTCCTCGCGCCTATGAGCCAGGGAACCTTAAACCCGGGAGAAACTCTCGGAGAAAGGGACTTCTCTACCACCGTAACCAGTACCGGGGGACAGCCGATAGCGGTAGACAGGACTATGGAGTGGGGAAAAGACGCGGGAAACCTCGCGGTCTACATTCCAGAGGCACACAACTCGATAGGAGTAACCGCTCCTGCTGCAAAATGGTATCTTCCTGAAGGTTCTTCCGCACGGGGTTTCGAGTGCTGGCTGCTTATCCAGAACCCGAACGATACCGAGGCCACCTGTCAGGTTACATATATGATAGAGGGAGAAGGGCCGGTAACCGTGGAGAAAAATATACCGGCAAATGCGCGACGGAGTTACAGCATGGCTGATGATATCGGGGCAAAGGACGCCTCCATTAAGGTGGACTCGAATATCCCGGTAATACCCGAGCGGGCGATGTACAGGAACAACCGCAATGAGGGCCACGGTTCAATCGGTACCACTACCCCCGCCAATGATTACTGCCTGGCGGAAGGCGCAATCGGGTATGGATCGAACTTCACCACATATATACTGATACAGAACCCTAACGACATACCCAACAACGTGTCTGTAACATTTGTTACGGGTGGTGGGGAGGTGGCAGGGCCGGTCGTAACCATGGACCCCAACTCACGCAAAACTATAAGGGTAAATGATTACCTTCCACCCGATACCGATGTATCTACCCATGTGCATGGGGACTTTCCGGTAATCGCCGAACGTGCAATGTATTGGGATTCGCAGTGGGGTGAGTCGTGCCACGACTCAATCGGCCAGGCCCAGGCTCACGCCGCATTCTACCTTCCGGACGGTAATGCTACACCCTGGGGGGATGAGACCTGGACTCTTGTATTAAATCCCAACGACTCCGACATCGAGGTGGAGATAAGCTACCTTACCTCTGAAGGCACCGGTAATAAGACCTTTACTGCTGCAATACCGGCAAATTCGAGGCGTACCTTCAACATGGCCGACCAGGGTATTGACGGAAGGGCCTCAGTACTTGTTACCTCGAGGACCGCCGGCAAGAAGATCATGTGCGAACGTTCCATGTACTGGGATTCCAGAACTGCGGGAACTGCCACAACAGGCGGTTTTTCAGATTAAGTAATAGCAGAATCGTCTTTTTGAATTTTAAATCCCGACGATTTCACAGTATCGTTTACAATTTCTCGACTCGAGGTGCGGAGGCAAATCGGTTAAAACCTGGCTTTTCTTACTATACCGGCGGGTACAGAGCGGACATCGGTTTTTGTTTTTAATATCAAAAAGCCTCTGTCGTCGACGCCGTAGAAGATTCCATTCACTTTCGTCCCATCGGTAATCATGGATATTCTTGTATTGAGAAAAGCCAGGTTCTCCCTGTACTCGGCAAGGTTTTCATCTTTACTGCGGGAGAGACGTTTTTCCACTTCATTTCTTATTCCCAGGAGAAGTGGACCGGTTTCCCAGTGTCTGTTTTCTTCAATTGAAAGGGACGTGGCTGAAAAACGTCTCCCGAAAATCAGATTTTTCCTGGTGTAGTTGAGGTTAAGCCCGAGTCCCACTACCGTGAAATCCCTGTTTCGTTTACTCAGCGCTTCGGAGAGTATCCCGCCAACCTTTTTCTTTCGATACACTAGGTCGTTGGGCCATTTGATCAAAGGTCCTCCCGAACTGTTTTTTCGAACAGCGGCGATTGCGGATATGGAAACCAGGCGGGTCGCTTCACCGCTTTCGATATTTTCGAATACGAAGCTGGCCAGCAGGCTCTTTCCGGGGAGGTTCCACCATGTCCTTCCGTGCCTTCCCCTTCCCCTCAACTGGTGTTGCGCCCAGACAACAAGGCCTCCACCTTCACCTTTAAGGATCAGTCTCTTGGCTTCATTGTTGGTTGAGTCAAGCTTGTCGTATTCGATCGTCTTCCAGTTCATCGCAGGCCTTTGTTCTATGCCGCCCTCTTTCCATAAGTTTTTGATACCGCCCGGACCGTTCTGGCGCGAAACCGTTTTCTCAGTCTCTTTTCAACAGCAACCCTATCAGTTTCAGAGCAAGGAGAATTACCAGCGCTCCCACCGACGCGACGAGCAGGCTCCACCAGTCGAATCCCGTGACACCACTCCGGCCGAAGTATCTGAACAGGGCGCCACCTACGATGGCACCGGCTATTCCGGCGAAGATGTTGAGCAGGCATCCCATCTTCTTTCCCACGCCGGCGAAGATGCTTGCGATCCAACCGGCCACTCCACCCAGAACAATCCAGGCTATGATGCTCATATTTCCCAATTTGCCCTCCCTGGAAACCGCCGCGGCTTAAACGGACGGACGCGGCCTGAAAAAAGCCCGTGAAACAGGAAACCACCGGGCTTATATATCATAAGTCTTACGGATTGAGGTTAACTTGTGTCGGCTTATACCGCAAGGTCCGCCGCTGGAGGTTTCCGCTTTTCATTAGGAGTGACCGCGCACTCCAATGTAACAGGCTATTTCATGAGCTGTGAAAAAGTCGAGAGCAGGGTGGGTCCCAGGGCGAGGAGTATCGCCGACGGCAGTATCAGAAAAACAAGGGGTATAAGGATTTTCAGGGGCGCTTTCGCTACCCGCACGCGGAGTTCGTCTCTATGTCTCATCCTAAGCTCGCGTGAGTATACTTTCAGGGTCTCGGAGAGCTCGAGTCCTCTTTTTTCCGCCTCGAGGATGGAACGCAGGAGTGAGGAAAGCTGGGGAACGGGGTATCTGCCTGCCAACCGGTCAAACGACTCTTCCTTTGAAGCTCCGAGTTCCATTTCGCTGATTGCGGTTGAGAGTATGTCCTTGAGGGGTCCGGTGGACAGTTCAGCGGCGCCCTTGAATGCCTGGTCCAGGTTTTTGCCTCCAAGCACAAGGGAGTATAAGATATCCGCTGTGTTGGGAAGCGCGCGTCTTATTTCGTAGAAGAAGGAGCACTGCCTTCTGGAGGCAATGACTCTGGGCATCAATGCGCTTAGAAAAGCGCCGGGGATGGAAAGCGCGATCCCGGCCGCGGAAAAATCGGTCATCATGAGCAGTGCGAGAGGAAGGCATACTACGGCGCTTATCCTGAGACCCGCCAGCACCTCGGCCGGGAACTCCAGGAACGGAGAATACTGCTCGAGGCCGTTTATTGAAGCCGTCTTGATCGATTCGGGCGCAAGTTCGAATATGCGCTCGAAGAAGCGCCAGACGCCGCCGCTCCACTTCTTCCCGGCGGCCGTTTCCCGGCTTCTGCCTCGATGGTGGAACCTGTTAAGGCGTTCTGCGGCGGTCTCACTGTCACGGTTCCGGCCAAGCGCAAGAAACATGATTGAAAGTGCAGCGACAGCGGCGATCCATAGCATGGCCTCTCCCGGTTTTTCAGATCTTTATATCCAGCATTCTGTTTATCCATTTAAAACCTATTATGTCCAGGGTGAGTGCTGTTCCCAGCATGATGAGCCCGGGAACAGTAGTCATGAGTGTCAACAGGGCGTTTCTGGATACCATGGCTATCAGCGCAAGAAAGAGCAGGGGAAGGGCGGCCACCATCTGTCCGGACATCTTCCCCTGGATTGTTTGAGTTCGCAGTTCGCGTTTCATCGCCGCCCTTTCACGTATCGTTATACCGATGGATTCCATAACCCTGGAAACATCCGCACCTGTTTCGCGCGAAGTTCTCACAGTCTGTGCTACCAGTACGAGCTCTGAATCTTCAACCAGCGTCGCCAGCTCCATAAGCGCTTTATCGGGCATCGTACCGATGTCGAACTCTTTCTTCAGGCGGTCCAGGTGTTCCTTGACAGGCTGGTGAAAATCGTTTGCCAGGAGTTCGACCGCTTTATCCACAGGGATGCCGCACTGTATATATAAAGCAAGATCGCCGGTCAGCCTCTCGAGCTGTTCGATCAGGTTTTTTTCGTGGACCCGCTTCACAGCTGACAGGGCGGTCGGGGGAAGAAAAAAAACCGCGGCGAATGCCGGGACGGCGAACACGACGTTTCCGAGGACCGCGACCGTGAGAGCCGGTGAGGCTACCAGAAGCCACAACCAGAGTGCCACAACCGTGTCCCAATCCATTCTTATGCCGGAGTTAACCAGAGAGGAGCGAAGTCTCGCGAGCGCCCGTGAACTACCCGCCGCCCTGGAAATTCTGCCGAACGGCCTGGAAAAAACCGACCCGCCTTCATCGTCGCCGTAGCGGCCGAGGTGCTTGTCTACATATTTTCTGGCGCTTTTCCGCGCGCGAATGACCCCTCTATACCAGAGGAGCAGTACTGAAAACGTGGCGAAGATCACCAGGGCCAGCCACCTCATAAGCCGCCACCATTCCCGGTACATGATTTGACCAGGGGTTCCCAGTTTTCCATTTTCATGGGTGTGTCACCGGCTGAGAGCAGATTCACCATTTCATACTCACGGCCTTCCGGGCAGGAAAGGGAGCATATCCTGCTGAGGACGCGCTTACCGTCAGATCTTCTGTCCATGTGGACAATAAGGTCTACTGCCGAGCCTATCTGCCGGCGGACCGCATTCAGGTCAAGTTTCGTTTCTGACATCATTACCATTGTCTCCAGCCTGTTCAGCAGGTCGGATGGAGAGTTCGCATGGGCGGTAGTGAGCGAACCGGGGTGGCCGGTGTTCATCGCCTGCAGCATGTCCAGTGTTTCCGCTCCTCTCACTTCTCCTACGATTATCCTGTCGGGTCTCATCCTGAGCGCGTTTCGCACCAGGCCTCTTATGGTGACCTCCCCCTTTCCCTCGATGCTGGCGGGGCGGCTTTCCAGAGACACCACATGCGGATGATGGATCTTGAGCTCGGCCGCGTCTTCGATTGTTATCAGGCGTTCTCTTTCGGGAATAAACGAGGACAGGACATTAAGCAGAGTAGTCTTGCCGCTCGATGTCCCTCCCGAAACTATCATATTGGCTCTGCGGCTTACGGCTTCTCTCAGGAATGAAGACATCTCGGCCGTTATTGTGCCGTTGTCCTGAAGGTCGGCGACAGAGAAGGGAACGGCTCTGAATTTTCTTATAGTCAAAGTCGGCCCGTTGAGGCACAGCGGAGGGATAATGGAGTTAAGCCGCGAACCGTCGGGCAGGCGCGCGTCGACCATGGGGCTCATGTCGTCAATGCGAAGGTTCAGGGGATTGATGATGCGCCTTATTGTTTCGAGCAGCTGCGAGTCCGCCTCAAAAGTGACTGTGGACTTTTCAATACGGCCGTCTTTTTCAACAAATATCTCACTGTGGCCGTTTACCATTATCTCGGAGATGTCAGGGTCCCCGAGCAGTCCTTCCAGCGGCCCAAAACCGAATATTTCATCTCGCAGTTCGCTTGCCACAGCTTCGATCACTCTTTTTGGTGGAAGAAGCCCCTGGTCGATAAGCGCGTCACCTACCATCCTGTTGAAGATCTCTTCATCCATGGTTTTGACGCCGTCCGCCAGCCGGCCGAGCAGCTGCTCGCGGACTGCCGTTTTCATAACGCATGGAACATTGTTATTGTTCATAAAATCACCGCAGCCGTTCTTTACCAACTTTTGCAGAGTTTCGTTTCTTTATGTACTCAGGACAACACGTCACTGAAAAGAATAGCAGTACAAGCTAATAATAACGATAGCAGTACAAGCTGTCAAATGTCCGCCTCCAGGCGCGCGGCACTGCAGTGGTGGCTGGAAAGGCTGAAGATGTAAAAGCCCGGCACTATTAAAGAACGGCACTATTAAAGAAGATGCCTGACGGCACTTTCGAAGGACTGCCCGACACCTGTTCTCGACCGGATTATTTGACGGCCCCGGCAGGAGAGCTGCCTGCAGGTCGGGCTGTCTTCCGGTATTACCGACGAAACCGTCTTGCCGAGAAAAGACTGTATATCCTCGAGGGTGAAGGGATCGGATCCCTTGATTGATTTATTTAGAACAATGAAGACCTCCGGTGCGCCGTGGGAACAGCAATCCAACTCGTCCAGGAACTTTCGGGCTCCGCTGATACAACCGATTTCAGGAGTGATTGCCAGGACTACAAGTTCACAGAGTTTGAACAGGGAGCGGTTGATATCATCCATGTAAGGAGATGTGTCTATAATAACCTTCTGGAACCTGCCGGAAAGTACCTGGATCAGTTTTTCTATATGAGAATGTGTTACTTTGACAGCGTCTTCGCATGAGTTGGGGGCCGGCAGAATAGAGGGGCCCAGCGGTGATTTTGAAAGGGCGTTCTCGAGGATCCTTTCATCGAAATCTTCGAGTGCCGGGACGAGATCCGTGATTGTGTAGGTATCTTGATAAGCGGGAACGTCCAGCTTGTAATGAAGGGACCCTCGAAGCAGGTTCAAATCGACGGCCGCCGTGGAGTAGCCTGCAGCCGAGAAGTAAACGGCTGTTTCCCCGGCCAGTGTTGTCGTTCCCGCACCTCCGCCACCTCCATGAAAAGCGATGATGTTGCGCCGCGGAACCCCCCTGCCGACTAATCCACTGATTTTTGGTGCGAGCGGCCCGGATTCTCTTCCATGCCGCGCCCCTGTGCTTCTTTCATTCCACCGCAGTGATTTCAAGTTTCGGCACCTGTAAAATGTAAAAAGTTGTTAACCAATTCAAGCATATAATAACAAGAACCCAGGGTTAAGGTCAACGCACGTTTAGAAGTTGAGCCGACCGGAACCGGTGCTCTCTGGTTTGCATAAAAAGGAGAATCATGACCGTTACTGGGGCATGAGGAAAATATTCAATATTATGATAACAATAATATAAGGATTATTAACAGATTATCTGTTGCAAATACTAGTTTAATGTTATAGATTTTCACATTACAAAGATCACTTAATTCTGTTGATTTTTGCCGTGGTTTGTTATATAGAAGTCATGCACAGTGCTGAATGGGACGCGATTTATCACGGATACTGTTCTGAATTTCGGTTATGAAATGACAGTAATATATAGTATACTGTTATCGATACTGCTGAACGAAGTTCACATCTTGTGCAACGAGTGGCATTAGGGGTAATGGCCTGAGCTAAACTACCGTAGTCAAAACTACGATAAATAAGAGGGAACCCACAACGGCGGTTTCAACATGTATAAGTGAATAGAGGTTTGTTTTGATGGCTAGCGCGACTGGTATTAGAAGCCTTGTTCAGAAAGCCAAACGTAGAGACCCTGATGCGTTCGGAGCCTTATATGATGAGTATGTGGATCAGATTTTCAGGTATATTTATTACAAGGTAGGGAATTTCGCCGAATCCCAGGATCTTACCGGGCAGACATTTCTGAAGGCATTCGAGAACATCGACTCATTTGAGATCAGGGATGTGGCCTTCAGTTCCTGGTTGTACCGTATAGCTCATAACCTCATAGTGGATTATTTCAGAAGAGAATCAAAACGGGAGAATATACCCATAGAGGAACATCCTCCCACTCCTTCCAACAGAGGCAATCCCGTGGAAACGGTGATGGCTGACCTCGACAGCGAGCGCCTGTACAAGGCGATGCATAAACTCACCCATAATCAGAGAGAAGTGCTGATCCTCAAGTTTATTGATAATCTCTCTAATGTTCAGATAGCGGAAATCATGGGCATTACCGTAGGAGCCGTTAAATCTACTCAGAAGAGGGGTTTGATATCCCTCCACAAGATTCTCGGCAACTCTTCGGGTTGATTTATGTTTGAACCGCCTTAGGGCACGTGAATTTACACGAATATTGATTGATTCAATTTCGCCCGTAACTTATGGGGGAAATCGGCGTTTTATGAAGTAGGGGATGGAAACAAAGTGTTCCATGCTA
>JAFGMY010000118.1 GCA_016927325.1 Actinomycetota bacterium
ACCTCGGCAACCTCACAGACGTCCCCGCTTCTTATCTTGTCGCGGTTTTTCTTGTACCGGTGGTTCCAGTTGGCGGGCATCTGGCTCTGTTCATCACCCAGAATGTCGAAAACGCCGTTAATATCGTTCTTTGAAACAATACCTCTCAGGCCGACATCCGATGTGCTTTCTTCCGGGACTGTAATTTTCAGATCACCGCTACATAAATTCAGAACGAAGAAACGCCTGTTTTCACCGTTGACATCTCTTTCCTCGATCCTCTCTATGACACCGGCTCCGTGATGTGGATATACTACCTTGTCACCCTCGCTGAACAATTTCTACATCTCCCTTCAGGACTGGATTCAGCGTTAATATTCCTCAAAGGGCACCTGGGCCCATGTGGCATCCAAAATTGTTCCTGGGGAACGGTATTTGTAATGTAAATGATACGATTAATCCCTGATCGAAGGATCTCCTCACCTGCCCGTAAGGCTTCATTATGGTATCACAACAGCGGGGTTGAGACAAGGTTTCATCCTTTCGCTTCAAAGCAGTCAACCTCTCTTGCCGACAGTTCCATCCACGGAATCCGGATAAGCCGCGAGTATACCGGGCTTCCTTGACACTTTTTCAGAAGTGTCAATATAATGAGTCAACTGCTTAATAAAAAAGCTCTGCAATCATAGTGATGGTGTATAAAATGCAAGAAAGTAACTCAGACGAAAGCTGTATCGAATTTCAGAAGACTGTCTCTCTTCATCTGATCCGCCAGCGGAGTATCCTGGACTCCATGACGAAGTACCAGGACGCATGTGCCAGGGTTAACCGGGCGATCGCTAAATCGGTCACGTCCTGCGGCTGCCTGAAGATAAACGCGGAAAAACAGGAGCTTCCCGCGGATGCCAACCTCGTGGAGATGAGCGAATACGTCAAGAGCCACCTTGAAGGCCACCTGTGCGCCGCATGCAAAGACAAGATAGAAGAAGAGATGGGCAAATCCCTGTTCTTTCTGGCCGCCCTGTCTACTTTGACCGGGATCAACCTGCATGAGCTCATCAAGAAGGAAAACGAGCGGATCTCGACACTTGGTGTATACAATCTTACCTGATAATTTCGCAGTTTTATCGTTATTGGGATAATCGATGAGGTATTATTTCAAGTTATGCTTCCTTTTAAGTAGGGGTTCGATTATTTCTCAACCCATGACAGTCCCGCCTCCAGTGTCCGAAAAGTTGTCCTGGGCTTGAACAGCGCCGGGCTCGAAGGTGGCAGTCATGAAGTGGGACAGGTGCCAAAGCATTTGCAGAGCAGAACATACCTGCGGGGAGAACTGGGATTACAGGTAGCTTTCCATGATTATCGATTCGGCGATGCGGTCGAGGCCTTCTTTAATCGCGAAAGCACGTCTCTCTCCGACTCCGTCGACTTCATCCAGCAATGCGGGGGAGGCTCTCAAGATATTCTTCAGATTGTCGAAGCGTTCGACCAGCCTGTCTATGACGCTGATTGGTATCCTTGGCACCATGGACAGCATCCTGTATCCCCTCGGCCGGACTATCTTGTTCATCAGTTCCAGGGTCCCTTTGTACCCGAGAACCTTTGAGACCAGCGCATCGTCCATCAGCTCATCACCCGGCATCCGCTCCAGGTTGTATATGACGGAGTCTGCGGAAGCGCTGTCCGCTTCCACCATGTAGTCTTTGATCAGAAGACGCCGCAGCTCTTCAAAGCCGGACATCAACTCACCCAGTTGAAGGCTTACCAGGCTCCCGTCCTTGCCCAATTGCGCCACCAGAAACTTAATCTCCCCCGCGATACGGGTTACCATCTCATTGCGCTGTATCACTTTTATCACTTCGCGCAGTACTACCATATCCTCGATTTCAATAGTATTCAGATGGCTGTACTCCTTGTCCAACTGGACCCTGTACCGGTTTAACGCCTGCAGCGCCTGGTCAGCCTTGGCAAGGAGGAGAGGCAGTCTCTCCAGCGTAAAGTGGTCTTCCCCGATATATATGGAAACGGTGTTCATTCTCTCGGAAATAGCGACCACAAACGCCCCGGTCTGCCTCGCAACCCGTTCGGCGGTTCTGTGCCGCATACCCGCCTCATGGGTAATAATCCTGGGATCCGGCACAAGGTGCACGTTGGCTGACGTTATGGTCTTCAAGTCCCTGCTGAGAATAACAGCACCGTCCATTTTTGCGAGCTCATACAGCCTCGGGGCGGTAAACTTGCAGTTTATCCTGAACCCGCCGGAGATAATTGGCTTGAGCTCCTGTGCCGTTCCAACGACAATTATTGAGCCCGACCTTACCTCCAGGATACGGTCTATCGCCTCGCGCAGTTCCGTTCCCGGAGCTACTTTTCCAATAACTCCTATTAGCTTTTGCCGCAACTTTTCCTGGTTATCCAACCGCATAATATTCTCTCACCTGAGGTTCTCTATAGCCTAAATAATACCAGAAGCAGGGCTGTTGTTTCATTACCGGTCTTTGCTTTAAAGTGGAATCAGGTCATATAACATGAAATGACCGCGACGGAACAGTGTCTCCATCGTTATGGATTACGGTAATCAAGGATTTTTCCGGACATGCAAAAACGAATTGCTTCAGGCGTCCGGGCTGCGGCACCGGGGGGACTACTCATTTCAGCCGGCAACCTCGAACCGCTACTCTTCCACCCCGATCTTGGCCGTTTCCGATTCCTGACCCGGAATATTCTTAGTGGTGAAGCTCAACCGCTTGCTGTCTTCCTTGTCGGTGTCGACGACAATAATGTGGCCTCCGGTGAAATCACCGCGCAGTATCGCTTCGGAAATCGGGTTCTCGATCAACCTCATGATAGTCCTTCGAAGAGGTCTGGCCCCCAGAGACGGGTCGTAACCCTCTTTCACGAGGATGTCTTTTGCCTCATCCGCTACTTCAAGCACTATTTCCTGGTCACCCAGCTGGTTCTGAACCCTCATGAGCATCAAGTCGGCGATATGCTTCACATCTTTGTGAGAGAGTTCGCTGAACACTATCACGTCGTCGATTCTGTTAAGCAGCTCGGGGCGGAACTCCCGCTTGAGCTCCTCCATCACCTTGTCCTTCATATCGTGGTAAGAGGTAGAGGAACCTTGCTCCTCCGACCTCTGGAACCCCATCGGCGACGCATTGTGGATTTCCCGGGTCCCCAGGTTCGAGGTCATTATTATTATTGTATTTCTGAAGTCCACCTGATGTCCCTGGGCGTCGGTCAGGCGCCCATCCTCGAGTATCTGGAGCAGCACATTGAACACATCATAGTGCGCCTTCTCCACCTCATCCAGGAGCACTACGGAGAAGGGCCTGCGCCGTACCGCTTCGGTCAGCTGACCGCCTTCCTCATGGCCGACATAACCCGGCGGCGATCCGACCAGCCTGGAGACGGTGTGCTTCTCCATGTACTCGGACATATCTATCTGTATGAGCGAATCCTCGTTTCCGAACAGGAACTCCGCAAGAGCCCTGGCAAGTTCTGTTTTACCTACCCCGGAAGGGCCGAGGAATATAAACGAACCTCCCGGCCTGCGCGGGTCCTTGAGGCCCGCCCTGGTCCTTCTTATAGCCTGAGATATCGCTACCACAGCCTCGTCCTGGCTTACTATTCGCTTATGCAGTTCGCTTTCCATGCGCAGAAGCTTTTCACTTTCCTCTTCTGTCAGCTGATAAACAGGTATTCCCGTCCAGGAAGAGAGAATTTCAGTTATATCGGCATCGGTAACCTGAAGCTTATGACTCTGCTGAGGGGCTTTCCAGTCCTTTTCGCTTCTCGCTATTTCCAGGATCAGTTCCTGCTCGCTGTCCCTCAGTTTTGCCGCCTTTTCAAAGTCCTGCGCTGAAATGGCCGCCTGCTTCTCCTGCCTGAGCTGCTGAAGCTGCTCTTCCTTCTCGCTCACGTCGGGAGGGGCGGTCATTGCCCTCATGCGCAACCTGCTGGCGGCCTCGTCAATGAGGTCGATTGCCTTGTCCGGAAGGTAGCGGTCGGAAATATAGCGATGCGCAAGCCTCGATGCGGCCACCATCGCCGAATCGGTTATCTGGACCTTGTGGTGTGCCTCATACCGATCGCAAAGGCCCCTTAAAATGTCTGTAGTGTGTTCAACGGAAGGCTCTTCAACCACTATCGGCTGGAACCGTCTTTCAAGCGCGGCATCCCTTTCCAGGTGCCTGCGGTATTCATCCATTGTCGTCGCGCCGATTGTCTGCAGCTCTCCTCTGGCCAGAGCCGGTTTCAGTATGCTGGCCGCGTCAATCGCCCCTTCCGCAGCGCCGGCGCCTACAAGGTTATGTATTTCATCGATGAAAAGAATTATATCCCCGCGTCCCCTGATCTCTTTGATAACCTTCTTCAAACGCTCTTCGAAGTCGCCTCTGTAACGGGAACCGGCTACAAGGGCACCGAGGTCAAGCGTGTAGAGTTGCTTACCCTTGAGAAGTTCGGGAACTTCGTTCCTTGCGATACACTGTGAAAGCCCCTCGACGATCGCCGTTTTTCCAACGCCCGGTTCACCAATCAAAACGGGATTGTTCTTGGTGCGCCGGGATAGAACCTGCATTACCCGCTCGGTTTCCTTTTCTCTGCCTATAACCGGATCCAGCTTGTTCTGGGCCGCAAGTTCGGTCAGGTTTCTCCCGAACTGGTCCAGCATCAAACCTCCCTGGCCCGGCTCAGCCGTGGGAAGTTCACCTGTTGGCGCCGTTCCCGACAGGTTCTTGAGAACCTGGTTGCGGAGCCTCTCCAGATCGACACCCAGCTTTACAAGCACCTTCGCGGCCACACCCTCGCCTTCACGGATTAAACCGAGAAGTATATGCTCGGTACCGATATAATTATGGCCGAGCTGGAGCGCTTCGCGCAGAGACAATTCCAACACCTTTTTCGCCCTCGGTGTAAAAGGAATATGTCCGCTTGGAGAACTGGCGCCTCTGCCAATGACTTCCACAACCTGACTGCGAACACTTTCGAGGTCGATGTTCACCGATTCGATGGCCTTCGCGGCGACGCCCTCTCCCTCCTGAATGAGTCCCAGGAGCAAATGTTCGGTCCCTATGTAATTGTGGTTGAGTTTCCTGGCCTCTTCCTGCGCCAGGACTACAACTCTTCTAGCACTGTCCGAGAATCTCTGG
>JAFGMY010000119.1 GCA_016927325.1 Actinomycetota bacterium
ACCCCTTCGCGGGTTCTGCATCCCGTCAACTGCGCGTGAGGTAAATGCTGATGTAAAGTAGATGGCGGAGCCGACGGGATTTGAACCCGCGATCTCTGGCTTGACAGGCCAGTGTGTTAAACCAGGCTACACTACGGCTCCGTGTTGAAAACACCCGCAAATCAAGATTATAACGGTTTTATTCAGGAAAATCTCTTAGTGAAAACTCGAAGCAGGCCCCGTTATCGTTATAAGCTCTGATTTCGCCGCTATACAATTCAACGATTTTCTTTACGGTTGCAAGGCCGATGCCTGTCCCCTTCGAGCCCGTCTCCTTGTGAAACGCTTCGAATATCGTTTCCTCTTCACCGGCGGGAACTCCCAACCCGTTGTCGCGTATCAAATACCTGGGGACTTCATTTTCGTCAAGTCCCATGAAAGAAACAGTTACTTCGGGTTTCTCGCTCTTGTTGTGGTAGACCATATTCCCGATGATATTTGAGAACAGCTCATAGATCTGGGTCGGGTTCGCCTTGATGCTTCCCAGGTAATCATCAACTCTGAACTTAACTCGCTTCTTTTCAATCTGGCTTTTTCTCTCAGCCAGAATTTCAAGGACTATATCTTTTATGTCAACGTCTTCCAGTTCTGTGGGTACATTACCGGCTCGTGAAAGTGAAAGAAGGTCTTCAGCCAGGTCGAAAGATTTCTTCGCGTGCTTCTTGATGCTCGAAATCAGTTCCTCGATCTCTTCGCGGGTTTTTTCATCGTTGATGGTTGCCGCTTCTTCCAGGAGCAGGTCAGACGAAAGCGCAATGGAGGAGAGGGGGCCTTTGAGGTCGTGTGATACGGTATGGGCGTAACCGTCCAACTCGGTATTGACCCTTTTCAGGTCGGTCTCCGCCCTCTGTTTCCAGCTTATCTCCTCAACAAGACGCCTGTTGACTTCTTCCAGCTCTGAAGTCCTTTCCCTTACCAGGTCTTCCAGGCGCTCCTTGTATCCCTGCAGTTCGGCTTCCGCGCCTTTTCTATCGGTCACATCCTGGACGACATGGACGTACTGCTCTATCTCACCATAATGGTCGAGTAAGGGGTTGGCGGCTATTTCCAGGTATCTGTCGAAGTGTGGTTCAAATAACTCTCCCCTCGCGCTTTTTCTGGTTTTTTTAGCCTGTAAACACACGCAAAAATCAGGGGGCGAGTCCAGACCATGCATTAATTCGTAGCACTTCATTCCAATAATATCATCAGGGTCTTTCCCGGTTAGTTCCCCAAGCGCCCTGTTGCACTGCAGTATTTCAAAGTCCGGCGACAGGAGGAAAATTCCGCTGGTGATCTGTTCGAAAGTACGTTCCCACATGTTCCTGGAAAAGCTGAGCTTTTCCTGGGCAAGTTTCTGCTTCGTAATGTCGGAAGCCAGCCCGATGCCGTAGATTGGATGCCCCATATCGTCCCATATAACAGATCCATTGACCTCCAGCCAGATTTCACTGCCGTCTTTTTTCTTTGCTCTGATTTCATTCACCGTAACGGGGATTCTATTGTCAATGCAATGATCGACCCGCTCAAAGATTGCGGCACGGTTGTCGGGGTCGAACAATTCAGCGATAGGTAATCCTTTGAGCTCATCTTTTGAATAGCCGGTGATCCGGCTCATGGCTTCATTAGCTTCAGTAATCGAGTTGTCGCTGGGATCAATAAGGGCTATTCCCACAGCCGCCTCCCTGAAAACCCGGCGGAACAACTCTTCGCTTTCCCGAACGGTCTGTTCCGCTTCCTTGTACCTTGTAATATCAGTTAATACCGCTTCGAGTTTCCCGGGTTTGCCCGATTCGTCCAGATAGAGTACTCCGCTCCCAACGGTATAGAGGGGAGAACCGTCTTTTTTTCTGAAAGTCAGTTCATAGTCTTTTACGTACCCTTGAGCCAGTATTGCCTTTAGAAGAGCTTCCCGGTCGTCGATGTTCATGTAATACTCTTTGATACTGGTGCCCAGAAGTTCAGTATCGTTTTCGTAACCCAGGGACTCGACGGCCGCGGGGTTTATCGTGGTAATGAGGCTGTCCCCGTCGATTATTATTATCAGTTCCTTGGTATTCTCAAAGAGCAGCTTGTACTGTCTTTCATATTCCTTCAGCTCTTCTTCCTCCAGGATCCTGTCGGTTATATCGGCGAGGATGACCATTCCCCCTATTACAGCCCCGCTGTTATCGAGAATCCCGGTGCCGGTTACCTGGCAATAACGGCTCTCTCCATCCTTTTTGATGTATTCCACTGCATAAGGCGGAATCTCGTCACCGGAAAGGCGTTTCGTATGTTTTTCACTGATTTGCATTCTCTCGTTTTTCGGCAGAAATGGAAGCTGGTCCGCTCTGGTTCCGATAATCTCATCTTTGGTGTAGCCGAGCGACCGGCAGGCGGTCTCATTGATGTCGGTGATGATCCCGTTCTGGTCGAAAACCGCAATTGACCCGGGCGCGTTGTTGAACAGTGACCTGTATTTCGCTTCACTTTCCTTAAGTGCAATTGACAGCTTGGAGCGCGCTATTACCTGGCCTACCTGATCCGAGAGTGTTTCGACTACACGCTTTGAGTAGTCGGATACCGAGGTTGTCACATGAGAGGCAAGGTTGACACTGCCGATGACGTCTCCCCTGTAAGTCAGCGGGATGATCGCTATTGCTTTCATCCCTTCACGGCTTCCCGCGTCTGTATGTTTTACTTTGATGCTCTCGTAATCGGTATGTATCGTTACTGCCTTCTGAAGCAGTATTGCGCTGGTTGAATCGGCGGGAATATGTTTGTAATATTTTGCATATTCTTCACTGAGCCCCTGGTGGAATATCTGGTCAAACGCTCCGGTGTTTTCATCTTTTACATAGATACCGCCGCTGTCGAACTCCGTTGCGTCGAGTATGGTCTGGAAATAGATACTCATTATTTCCTGAAAGTCATCGGTTTCGGAAAGCCGGATGGCAAGGTCTCGCTGGGCGCGCATAATTCTTTCGTTCCTCAATCTGTCGGTGATATCCTCACCTGAACCGAGCAGACCTGTGGTATCGCCTTCCTCGTTCTTCAGGAGGGTGTTGTACCATGCGATATTTCTCTCCAGGCCGTCCCGGCCGACCTGTAGCATGCGGAAGTCTTTTGAAGTGCTCTCGCTTCCGGTGATCACGCTGTTAAATGAATTCCTTGCCTTTTCTCTTACGTTTTCAGGAACGAACTCGTTGAAGTAGTCTTTTCCCATGAGTTCATCTTCAGTGAATCCCAACAGTTCGCAGCCTTTGCGGTTAATCATCGTTATTTCGCCGTCAGCATTGAGGGCCAGCATCATTACAGCGGCAATATTCAGATAATCCCGGGCTTTACCCCTTTCCTTTTCAGCTTCTTCCTCGGCCTTCTTCAAGGCGAGTTGGGAAAGGGCGTGATCCACTGCCTTGGGAAGCATAATCGAGATGCGATTGTCCTTGACCACGTAGCCTGAAGCGCCGAGAGTGAACGATTTGCTCGCTACTTCTTCGTCACCGTGACCGGTGACCATGATCACCGGCGGCGGGTTATCCATCGATTCGATCTCTTCCAGGAGTTCGAGACCGGTGCCGTCGGGGAGTTGATAGTCCAGTGTTATTAAATTGAACAGTGAATCCACGAGTCTCTTCCGCGCGGATTCACAGTCCGCGGCCACTGTTGTTTCAGCTGAAAACTTATGCTTGAACAGGGAGGCCAGTATTTCGGCGGTTTCCGGCTCATCTTCTATGACCAGGATATTAAGAGAATCGCTATGGTCCATCAGGTCCCCAATAATCAGGTTACGGTTGCCTGCTCCAAACCGTGCGGGACTTATTACAATTGCCACTTCGCATATAAATAATTATAGACCTTTCCAAACCCGCTGCGGCTATTTGTCGGGAGAACAGATATCTCTGAGTGTAAACTCGAAACAGGCGCCGTTATCGTTATACGCCGTTATCCGGCCTCCATATACTTTGACTATCTTGTCCACTGTTACAAGACCAAGCCCTGTCTCACCGGTTCTTTCGCCCTTGTGAAAAGGCAGGAATATGCTGTCCATGTCCCCGGGAGGAATTCCAGGGCCGTTGTCTTTGACAATATAAGTACGTGTACCATCTTCACCTGAATCCAGGCATTGGACGGAGACCTCCGGATTTGTCATATCGTTGTGCTTGATGGCGTTGCTTATGAGGTTTGAAAACAACTGGTGGATCTGTGTCGGATCGGCGTAGATGCACCCCAGGTTTTCTCCGATGTGAACTTTGATGTGGTCCAGTCTTATCTGCGCGAAAAGCTCATCGAGAATGTCGTCAACGACCAGGCGGATATCAACATTGGACAACTTGTCCGGCTTCTGTCCGGACTCAGCCAGGGTAAGCAGGCTGCTGACTCTGTCAAGCGCCTTTTCGACGTTGCGTCGGATAGTGTTTGTCACCTCGCGGTACTCTTTCGGCTCCAGTTTTTCCGGTGAATCACCGAGCAGGTCAACAGCCATGGCGATCCCCGAAAGCGATCCGTTTAGATCATGTGATACCGCGTGGGCGTAGCCTTCAAGCTCATTGTTGATTTCCAGAAGCTTCGCCTCCGCGTTCTTGCGCTCCGTTATGTCTCTTCCCACAACGCAGATTGCGTCTTCTCCTTCACGCGACTGAAAGAGTCCTCCCACGAACTCGAACGGAATTGTTCCGCCGTCCCTGGCCTTGAGACAGACCTCCACCTGTGAGTCTTTTCCACCAAGTATGGCAAGCATGGCGTCAGTGAGCCTCTGGTGGTCGTTTTCGTCACAAAGGTCCAGCGGATCTTTCCCGGCGAACTCTTCGTGGCTGTAGCCAAGGATCCGCTCGTTTGCTTCATTCCAGTAGAGCGGCTTTCTTCCAACAGGATCGAAAATATAGATTGTGTCTCTGATTGAATTGAGCGCCCTGTTGGCGAATGCCCTTTCCCTCTCGAGGTCTTCCTCGATCTTTTTCTTTTCGGTAATATCCTCATAAATCGCTACAATTTCTCCGGAGGGCAGTTTATAGACGGAGATTTCCCGCCAGAGCTGTATCTTATTATCTTCGTATCTAGTGATAGCGTGGTGCTCCGGTCTGCCCGTTTTCCATACTTTCCTGAACACGTCCAGCGTGCCAGTATCTATCACTTCCGGGTAAAGCCTGGTCACCCGGTTTCCTATGGCGCCGGAAAGGTCTATGTCGTCGAGATCCAGAGCGGCTTTGTTCAAATCGAGGAAGATGAAATCGGAGCCGTTATCAACCGCCCTGTATACTGCGGCTCCGTTCATCATGTTGTCGAACATCTGGCGGTACCGCTCTTCGCTCAGACGAAGTTCCCGCTCGGTTTTCTGCAGGACTTGCTTTGAAAGAACGTGTTCCACGGTGTCATAGAGCATGACCGACAGCTTGCCGTCTTTCACAACGTACCCGGAAGCGCCGAGTTTGAACGATTCCACCGCGGTGCATTCATCTCCACGGCCGGTTACCATTATGACCGGCGGAGCATTTTCCATCGCTGTTATTTCCTTAAGGAGTTCCAACCCGTTGCCGTCCGGGAACTGGTAATCAAGTGTTACCAGGTTAAAATCACGCTCCATTATCTTTCTGCGCCCCGTATTGCAGTCAAGCGCGGTCTCCGGATGAGCGGAGAACTTGCGCTTGAAGAGAAGGCTCAGCATGCTGGCGGTATCGGGTTCATCATCCACGATCAGGATTCTCAGAGAGTTGCCATCGGGCATTGAATCCTCCTTTTTCAAGGTTTGCCTGGGCTTTGTTCATGAGTTAAAAAATGTTCTTCACGGTAATGTTAGCAATTCTAGTAAAATGCCTGTACTCCTCCTGAAAAAGCGGAAATATTTGTTTTCAGCAAAATTGCGGCGATGGATAATAATGCTACTGCCCGGAGTATCGATTACGGCACCAGATACAATTTCAGAACGGGTTCAGCACTGTGTCATATTGCTTATCAACGGTTGACCCTGACGGTCAAAGCAAGGTTGCCGTCCTTTGCGAGTTCCCACTCACAGGTGGAACTCTCGACACGGTATGCCATCTCAACCAGTGCTTGTATTGTACCTGCCATAACGAGATGCAGGCAGGCGTTTTCAATCACAACGTCCAGGTGGTTCCTGTCGCCGTCGAAATAGACGAGGTTTCCAAGGCCGCGGACCGCCAGCATCTGCTGAAAAGTCAGCCCGTCACGGTTCCACTGGTCCAGGCTCCACGCCTCCCTGGCATAGCGCCTGGTTGCTTCAACGACAGTAGCCGGGATAATATCCCCAAGTTCCTTTTCAAGGTCGTCACAGATGGAATCCATCGAGAAGGGGCCGAAGATAGACATATTCCTGCTCGTGTCCCGGTCGGTTATGGTGCCTTCGGCCAGATCCCAGTTCCGGCTTGCCACCGGAAGAGGGATACCGCATTCGGGGCACAAATCATAGCTGATATTGCCGGGCTTGAATTCATAGCGTGTCCTCTTCAACCTTTCTCTCAGGCCAACCGGATGATCGCAGGGGTAGACCTCTACCCTGAAAATTCCGTTTCCCACGTCTTCGTATTTGACCCACATATTCGTTTGCTCGAAGGCTTCAACCGCTCCCACGTTGTCCGCGGCTATAAAAAGAAGCGAGTATGGGTTCCTTGCGACCTGGACCCGCCAGGGGCAGTCCGCGCCGAGTTCCCACAGTTCGCCCGTCTTCTGGTCCCCGTACCCGTACATCCTGGCGATATTAATGATTGTCTGGGTTATATACCTCATCGTGACGTGGAGCTCGTTCCTTTCTTCGGGCGGCATTTTCGAGATGCGTTCCTCAAGGCTCAGTCCCTCGTTGTCGATTATCTTGCGGATATCAGGGGGAAAGGCCCTCTCGATGAACCTCCTGGTTTCACGGCACCTGCTCTCGATGACGATGTGCTCTATTGGAATCCCAATCAGCACTTCGATTCCCCTGAATATCCGGTCAATCGTCTCGGACTCGAAGAACACCATGCGGTTTCTCGAAGAACCTGCAAGCGAAATAACACCATTGTTCTCCCACTTCAGGCCGCTTGCGACCATGGTCGGAACGCCGCATTTCCCGCACGTCTCTATCATCTTTAAATCACCTGTCCGGCATTTAATAGATTCCCCTTATATATTGATTCTCGGTTAGCGGGAACAAATACTTTTATTGAAAACTCCCGAGGTCTTGTCGCGGGCCATTCTTGCCCCGCGCACGCAGGCAACCACCCGGCGCGTTCCACGGCTGAGAGCCGTGGTTTAAAGGTTCGATAATCAGCTTTAGACGCGTCTCTCAGGCGCGCATGGTTGGCCGTGGGCCATAGACCGGTGCGTCTTTAATAGTGCTGATGCACAACAAAAGACATGAGACACCGGAGTAGAAAACCATTTTGTTCAAATCCCGCAAGAGTTGGTTAATAGATGGCGGAGCCGACGGGATTTGAACCACCCCACTCCCGCTTATGCGATTTAACTCTAACCCGATGTCTTTGGATATGCTGGAAC